>NZ_JAMYPA010000009.1:0-255857 GCF_040320105.1 Mesorhizobium sp. M0778
GCTCGGCCGCCGCCACGATCTCGGCCTGCCGCCACTCGTTGCGGCCGTGGCTGGTCTCGGTGCGCTCGGCAATGGAAGGGGTGGCGTCGGCCAGTTGCAGGTTGGCACGGCGCAGCCAATGACGACGGTTGCCCTTCAGCGCAAGCAGGTAATCGCCACCTCTTTGGGTAATGGCCGCAGCCATGCGGGTGTGGCAGTGGAGCGCATCGGCGGTGACCAATCGGCCCGTAAGATCAATGAGTTCGACGACCTTGAGCGCGGCCTCGACTTCGTTCTCACCATCGCTTGGCGAGACTGCCGCCAGGCACAGCCGGGTCTCGGCGGCGAAGGCCGACACCGTCAACGGCGGACTGGCTGCCAAGCCCTTCTCATAGGCCCGCCGCAAAGCCTTGCCGTCAAGCGACACCACCTCGGGCGTCTCTCGGCTGGCTCGGGCGAAAGCTGCGGCAAAGGCAGCAAAGGCGCGACCGAAGGCCTCCGGGTCGAGCAGGCGCAGCAGCCGCGAGAAGGTGTCGTGGCTGGGGGCTGCGTCATAGTCGATCAGCCGCGACAGCGCCTGCTTGCGCTCCTGCGCGAACAGGGCAAATTCCGTCGCATTGCTGGCGCCGCACAGGCTTGCTGCGATCATCATCACGATCAAGTCGCCAAGCCGGTGCGTGGCGTTGGGCGCGCGTGGATCAGGCACCGCGCCAAAGTAGCTCTCAAGGCAGGAAATGGCAGTCGCTCCTTCGCTCAACTGCCTCTCCAAAGAATCCTTTCTCAGCCTAAACTCAACCCCAAAATCGCCATATGCGATTCCCCTGCCCACTTGGGGGAGATCGGCGGTTTCGCAGACGGCTCTCACACTCCAACGTTTGTAGTTGGCGAAATCGGCGACGACAGCCAATCTCCCACCTGTGGGGGAGATGTCCGGCAGGACAGAGGGGGGCGCGAAGGAACGCCAGCTTAGCCCGATACCGCAAGCTAAACCGCCAGCGGCAGGCGCAGCTCCGTCAACAGGCCGCCATCGGGATGGTTGGACAGGCTGACTTCGCCGCCGGCGCCGCGGGCGATATTGCGGGCTATGGTCAGGCCGAGGCCGAGGCCGCCGGTCTGGCGGTTGCGCGACTGGTCCAGGCGTACGAACGAGCCGAACACGGCGTCGAGCTCGGCCTGCGGTATGCCCGGCCCCTCGTCGCGGATCGCCAGCGCGATGATCCTGTCCGATTGGCGCAGGTTGAGATGCGCCTTCTTGCCATAGGTCACCGCGTTCTGGACGAGATTGGTGACGCAGCGCCGGAGCGCGACTGGGCGCGCTATGCAGATCAGGCCGCGCGAGCGCGCATCGTCATTGTCGAACGAAACCTCTTTGTAGCCGTCGGCGACCGATTCGACGAGCGACCAGAAATCGATCCTCTCGCTCTTCTCCTCGGTCACCTCGAAAGTGGCGAAGTCGATGACCGAGCTGGCAATGCCTTCGATGTCGGCGAGGTCGTACCCCAGTGCGGCGCGAATGGTCGAATTCCTGAGCAGTTCGAGGCGCAGCCGCATCCTGGTCAGTGGCGTGCGCAGGTCGTGCGCGAGCGCCGCAGCGAGGTGCTCGCGGTCCTCGACATAGGCGCGCAGCCTTGCCTGCATGGCATTGACCGCCTTCGCCGCGGTACGCACCTCGCGGCTGCCGCTCTCGGCGATCGGCGGGCTCTTCAGGTCCTCGCCGATCCGCTTCACCGCGGTCTCCATCATCCGGTAGGGCGCCGTCAGCCGGCGCAGCGACCAGATCGAGGAAGCCACCACCAGCCCGGCGATCAAGGCATAGAGCGGCAGGCTATCGAAGCTCAGTATCGGCCCGGCCGGCGTGTTCGGTTCGGTGAAGTTCAGCCATTGGCCGTCGGCAAAGCGAAGCGAAGCGGTCAGCTTGTCGCTCTGGGCGAAATCGGCGGCCAGCACCAGCAGGTCGCGCTCGACCTGGCCAACATCGGGACCGGCGACCGTCCCACCGGGAGCGTCGGCTTCGTGCGTTGCCGGGTCGCGGCGGACCCGCGCGTCGGTGATGCCGAACTTCGATAGCCGGCCGACCAATATGTCCTCCAATTCGGCCAGCTCGTCGTCGCCGGCTATCGACGAAGTGACGGCGGGCGTGCCGGAGACGGTGAGCGCGTAAGTGGCGTTGAACAGGCCGGAGGCCGTCGCCTTGCGCTGTTCCGGCGTGGCATCATGCATCAGCTGTACCAGCGAGAAGGCGCGGTCGTTGAGCCGGTAGAGATCGACGACGTCATTGGCGGCGGCACGGTCGCGCGAAACGATGTAGAGGGTCGCGATCTGGCTGATCAGCAGGCCGGCGATGACGATGAGCAGCACCCAGGCCGGCAGCGTTTGCGGCAGAATGCGTCTCATTCGGAGGTCGTCTCAGGCAGGAACTGATAGCCGCCGCTGCGCACCGTCAGGATCAGCTTCGGCGTTTTCGGGTCGTCCTCCATCTTGCGCCGCAGCCGGCTGACCAGAATGTCGACGCTGCGGTCGAAGCTGTAGCCGCTGTCGCCGCCGGACAGCTCGATGAGCTGCTCGCGGCTCAGTACGCGCTGCGCGCTCTTGACGAAGGTCTGCAGCAGATTGAATTCGGCCATCGTCAGCTCGATCCTGACGTCGCCGGGCGCCATCAACCGGCGGCGCGAACAGTCCATCGTCCAGCCGGCGAAATGGTAGATCTGCCGCGAAGCGGCACGTCGTGGTTCGGCGGTGCCATTACGCCTCAAGACGGCACGAATGCGTGCGAGCAGCTCGCGCGGATCGAAGGGTTTCGGCACGTAGTCGTCGGCGCCCATCTCCAGGCCGACGACGCGGTCGGTGGTCTCGGTGACCGCGGTCAGCATGATGATCGGTGTCGAATAATTGGCGCGCAACTCGCGGCAGAGCTCCAGGCCGCTCTTGCCGGGCAGCATGACGTCCAGAACGATCAGGTCGACCTGGGCGCGGCGCAGCACGGTCTCCATCTCGGTGCCGTCGGCGGCGACCGATGTATGCAGCCCTCGCTTCTGGAAAAATTCCTGAAGCAGGTCGCGAATGCCCTTGTCGTCGTCGACGATCAGTATGTGGGGGTCGGATTTCACAGGAAACCTGTCATTTGTGGATCGCCCAAGCGGTGCTTCGGCCGTCAGCCAGACGATAGAATTCAGGCCATAAGTTGGCCAGTGGAGATCGGCGGCTTGATCCGGCCGCCCAGAAACAATCCAGAAACAAAATTCTACAATCCGGAAAAACTGCCGAAAAAAATCAAAGGCATAAGTGGTGCCGTGGCGGTCGGGTCATCGGCTGCGACACGCGTTACGGGATTACGGACAGACCAATGCAAAGGTTCTCGATCAGTCTGATGGGTGCGTTGCTTTCCATTTCGCTCGTCACGGCTGCGGTCGAACATGCCGATGCAAAGCTGGCCGATGCAAAGGCGGCCAATTCAAAGGCGGCCGATGCAAAGGTGGCGACCACCCGCAGCGAGCGTTGCATCGATCTGAACCGCCAGTTTGACGAAGCCCTCGAAACCCATGCCGCGGCAACGCAGGTCACCGCGGCGAAAGCACTTCAAAGAAAGGGAAACCGGTTCTGCGCCAACAAGAAACAGGCACAGGGAATCCGGATGCTCGCGAACGCTTTGAAGCTGCTTGGAGTGACACCGATCGATCCCGTTCAGTGACACTCAATCCGATCTGCACAAAAAGGAAGTGAAGCCATGAAAAAGTCCCTCCTCTCCGCCCTCGGTCTCGCCATCGCGCTGGCCCTCTCGATGCCGGTTCTCGGCGCCAGCAGCGCCAATGCCGCGACCACCACCCCGGCTGCGACGACAACGACGACCGCTGCGCCGGCCAAGGCCGTGAAGAAGGTCGCTGCCAAGAAGACCGTCAAGAAGCACAAGAAGCACGCGGTCAAGGCAGCTCCGAAGGCCTGATCAAGCGACATCTTCTGCCGTATGAGAAGACCGCTCCAGTTGCGATTTGCCTGGAGCGGTCATCTTTGTTGGCGTGCAGACACTACGGCCGATCGCGCGCGGTTGAATGGACGACCGCTTTTGCCCATGTCAAAATGACCGCAAAGCTGTCGTACGCAATTGCCGGTCCAATGCCTGAAATCACGACAAAACCCCGTACCAGCACGAAGCCGAAGGTCGAACGGCCGAAGCTCTACAAGGTCATCCTGGTCAATGACGACTTCACGCCGCGCGAATTCGTCGTGACGGTGCTCAAGGCCGAGTTCAAGCTCAGTGAAGACCAGGCACATAGGGTTATGATCACCGCTCACCGGCGCGGCGTCTGTGTCGTCGCCGTCTTCACCAGGGATGTCGCCGAGACCAAGGCGGCGCGGGCAACCGATGCCGGCAAGGCTAAGGGCTACCCGCTGATGTTCACGACGGAGCCGGAGGAATAGAGCTCCTCCCTCGCCCCGTTTGCAGGGAGAGAGAAGGGAACTACCGTCCTTCGCGGTACCACATCGAGCCCATCGCCAGAAGCAGCAGGCCGAGGCCGAGGAAGCCGCCGAACAGCGGCACGCGCGAGACGGCCTTGAGCACGCTGTCGTCGGTGGTGCGCAGGCCGATCCAGTCGTTGCCGGAGGCAGCGCCCGAGGCACGAACCGGGACGATGGAGGGCAGCGTGACAGTGCTGGTGAGATTGCCAATCGCCGAGGCCGGCGCCAGCCGGCGAACGCTGCCGCCGGTTGCCTCAGCCGGCGGTTTCAGCCGGTTCTCGGTGGAGACGACGTCGGTGAATTCCGGCGCGTTGACAGGCCCGACATGGGCCAATGCCGTCAGGTCGCCATTGCCGACCTGATAGAGACCGATTTCGCTGGTCTCGACGCTGCCGAGGAAGACGCCTGGCTCGGATTTCTCGAGCCTGACGATCAGTGCCTTGCCGGACGGCGTGATGACCTGCGCCGGGCCGGGGTCGTCGCTCATCGTCTGGCGGCGAATTTCAAGCACCATGCCGCGGCCGTCGGCGGTCAGCCGCTCCTCCTCGAGTTCGGGCTCCTTCATCAGCCAGTGGGCGATGCGTCGGTAGAGCTGGACATGCGGGCCGCCGCCCTCGAAGCCGCGCGCCCATAGCCAGCCCTGATCGGACAAAAGCATGCCGACGCGGCCTTCGCCCTTGCGGTCGAGCAGCAGCAGCGGCCGGTTGTCGGCGCCCTTCATCACCACCTCGCCCTCGGGGTTCTCGACGCCGATGGTGCGGAACCAGCGGCTCCAGTGCGGCGGCTCGGTTGCGGAGCCGTCGAGCCCGCGCGTGACCGGATGGCGCTGGCCGGTATCGGTGAGACGTGGGTAGAAGGCCTTGTCGATGACCTCGCCGGTCGGCATTGCCGGCAGCGCCGACATCAGCGGCGTGCGGGCGATCGAGCTTTCGCCGGCATATTCGGGGCCTGCCGCGATTAGCAGCGCGCCGCCTTTTTCGACATATTCGGAAATGTAGTCGTAATAGAGGATCGGCAGCACGTCGCGGTGCTGATAGCGGTCGAAGATGATCAGGTCGAAATCCTTGATCTTCTCGACGAACAGCTCGCGTGTCGGGAAGGCGATCAGCGACAACTCGTTGATCGGCGTGCCGTCCTGCTTTTCCGGTGGGCGCAGGATGGTGAAGTGCACGAGGTCGACCGAAGCGTCGGATTTCAGCAAATTGCGCCAGGTGCGCTCGCCGGCATGTGGTTCGCCGGACACGAGCAGCACGCGCAGATTTTCGCGGATGCCGTCGATCAGCGCGATGGCGCGGTTGTTGGTATCGGTGAGTTCGCCCGGTTCGTGGTCGATGGCGAGTTCGACGATGTTGCGCCCGGCGCTGGGAATGGTCACCTGCAGCGGCATCGCCTGGCCGATGTTGGCGTGCTCGACCGATACCTGCTCGCCGTTGACCGATACGCGGACATCGACCGGGCCGGTTTCGTTGTTGGTGGCGATGACGCGATAGGTCATGTCGAGCGGCTTGCCGACGAGGCCGAAGCGCGGCGCATTCTCGAAGCGGATGCGACGGTCCTTTTCATGGTCGTTGCCGGTAATCAGCGCATGCAGAGGGGCATTGAAGTCGGGTGCGCCAAGCGGCGCGTCATGCACCTCGCCGTCGGTGATCATGATGGCGCCGCCAATGCGCGACGGCGGCACGTCTCGGAAAGCATTTTCGAGCGAGGAAAACAACCGCGTCTCGGTGCGCTCGTCGGCGGCTTCGGACTTGCCGGCTTCGACGACACGGACGTCGAACTGCTTGAAGCGGCCGAGACGCTGCTGAAGCCCGGCCAAGGCCGCGTCGGTCTGCTTGGTGCGGTCGCCTATATCCTGGCTCTGGCTGCGATCGACGACGACGGCGACGATACTTTTCAGCGGCTCGCGCTCTTCATCGAGGAATACCGGATTGAGCAACGCCGCAGCCAGCGCAATCAGGGCTGCCAAGCGGAAGACCGCGCCGCGCTGGCGAAACCAAAGGCCGACCAGCGCCAGCAGCAGCAGCGGCACCAGAACCACGGCGAGCAGCGGCCAAGTGATGAGCGGTTCGAAGGCGAGCGACCAATTCATGGTCTATTGCCCCAGCCGTTCGAGCAGCACCGGGACGTGCACCTGGTCGGATTTGTAGTTGCCGGTCAGCATGTACATCATGATGTTGACGCCGGCGCGCAGCGCATAGATGCGCTGCATCGGATCCGACGGCACGGTCGGCAATAGCGGGTCGCCATTCTCGTCGACCGCCCAGGCGCCGGCGAAATCATTGGCGGTGATCATGATCGGGGACACGCCGTCGCCGGTGCGCACCGGGCGGTTCTCCGTGTTGCTGGCTTCGAGCGATGCCTCGACCCAAAGCGGGCTGCCGGCAAAGCGGCCGGGAAACTCTGGAAGGATATAGAAGGATTTGGTCAGCACGTGGTCCGACGGCACCGGTTCCAGCGGTGGCACGTTGAGGTTGCCGAGGATGTCGCGCAGCCGCTCCGTTGCGGGGCTGGTCGAATCCGCACCAATGCCGTTGGCGAACTGGTCGCGGGTGTCGAACAAGACCGTTCCGCCCTGCTGCATGTAGGCGTCGATACGGGCGATGGCGGCCTCGCTCGGCATCGGGGCGGCGGGATCGATCGGCCAGTAGATCAGCGGGTAGAAGGACAGTTCGTCCTTCGAGATGTCGACGCCGGCCGGTGCTCCGGGTTCGAGCGCGGTTTTTTCGATGAGAAAGCGGGTCAGGCCTTCGAGCCCGGCGCGGCTGATCGAGTCGACACCCGGCTCGCCGGTCAGCACATAGGCGATCCGGGTCTTTGAAATGTCCCCGATCGCCTCCATATCTCCCGGTTTGGCGTCGTCGGCACGCGCGACGTCCGCGTGGCCAATCAAGGCGCCGAGCGCAATCAGCAGGATGGCTGCCGTCGCCGCAGCACCGGGACGGCGCGGCCGGCGCGACAACAGGCCGCCCATCCAGAATACGGCAAGCGTGTCGAGCACCATCAGCACCAAGGCCGCCGTGACCAGCGGACCTTTGAGGTTGCGCTGCTCGTCGAAGGCATACTGGACGGTGGTGACCGGCAGGGTGATCTCAGGCCGGGCCAGGGGCGTGAATGCGCTGTCGCCACCGAGCAGATTGTGAGCGAATACCCCCGTCTCGGAGCCGTAGAGGCCGGGCGGGTTTTCCAGCGTCACCGGCAGCGGGCCGGCGCCGGGCACCAGCGGCCTGGCATCCGGCGTCGGCGGCACCAGCGTGCCGTCGGCGGCGATCATGCGATAGGGTGCCAGCGACGTGGCGGCGGCTTCGGCATTGGCGACCGCCGCTCCCTGGTTGCGCGACAGTTGCACGATGCGCCGCAGCATCTCGACGAAGCTGCCGGAGATCGGCAGGTTGGACCATGTCGCCTCGGGGGTGACGTGGAACAGCACGAGCGTACCCTTGTCCTTCTTCATCCCGGTCACCAGCGGCGTACCGTCGGCAAGGGTGGCCCAGGTGCGCTCGACAATATCGGGCGTCGGTTCGGCCAGCACCTGCCTGGTGACGGTGACCTCGGTGGGCGGCGCGAGGTCGGCGAAGGGGCCGGTTTTCGGGAATTCGGTGACCGGCTGCGGCGCCGTCCATGACAGCGCGCCGCCCAGCGAGCGCTCGCCTGTGCGGAGCCGGACCGGCAGCAGGTCGTCGTCATTGCCGGCAGCGGCGAGCCGCGAACCGGCAAAACGCACCAGCGTGCCGCCCTTGTCGACCCAGTCGACCAGCCTTTCCCGGGCCTGTTCCGGAATGGTGCCGACATCAGCCATGACGATCATCGCCGGTTTCTGATCGAGCAGTTGCGGGATGGCATCGGCGAGATCGACGCTGGACGGCTCGACGAGATCGGCGAAGGGCTGCAGGGCGCGGCGGATGTAGTAGAGCGGCGACAGCAGCGGTTGGGCCTGGTCGGCCTCGGCCTGCGACAGCAGCCCGACGCGGCGGCGTTTCGAGCTCTCATCGAGCACGCGGACGGCACCGGCCTGGCGTTCGCCATCGAGCGCGATGTAGGCGAAGTCGTTGCGGAGTTCGAACGGCACCGCCATCGTGGCGGTGGCGGTGGTTACGCCCGGGGCAAAGGTCAGCGTCGCGTCGGCGATGCGGCGGCCCTTGTCGTCGAAGGCGCCGGCCGTCACCTGTGCAGGTGCTGGATCGCCCGGTGCGCGGATGGCGGTCAGGGCGAAGCCGTCGACCTGGTTATCGGCGCCGGTCAGGCCGGTCAGCGACAGCCGGTCGGAGACGGCCCAGACGACGCGTGCCGCGTTCTTCGACAACAGCGTGTTGAAGGCGGCTTCGTCGCCTTGCGCCGCCAGGCCATCGGCGAGCACGGCAACGCTGGTGCCCGGCAGCGACTCCAGGGCTGATGCGACGCGGGCATAGACGGCGGGGCGGTCGGTCGGGATCGGGCGCGGCTTTGCCGCGCGCAGCCGGTTGAGCGCGGCAGCGGCATCGAAGGGACCGATCTCGGCATTCGGCTTCTCGGCGGTGAAAGCGATGAGCACCGGCACACCGTTCGAATTGGCATCGGCGATCAGCCGCTCGGCGGTGGCGACGCGCTTACCCCAGTCGGCGGCACTTGCCCAGTCATTGTCGATCACCAGCGCCAGGGCAGCGCCCTCGGCCGGCAGCTTTTCGCGCGGGTTGAAGACGGGCTCGGCAAGTGCTGCCACGATAAGCGCGGCCATCAGCAGCCTGAGCAACGTCAGCCACCACGGGCTCTGCTGCGGCGTTTCTTCGCGCCTCAGCACGCGGGCGAGAATCCTGAGCGGCGGAAACACCTCGGTTTGCGGCCTGGGCGGGGTCAGCCGCAGAAGCCACCAGATCACCGGCAGCGCCAGCAGGCCCCACAGCACCATCGGCGCCCCGAAGGAGAGCGGCAGCCAACTCATGCGCGAGCCCTCCCGGCAAAGGCGCCCTCGGCGGTCATCGCCATGTGGATGCGCACCAGCGCCTCGGAGGCAAGGCGGTCGGTATGATTGACGGTAAAGCTCCAGCCAAGCCGTTTGCACCACGCGGCCAGTTCCTGGCGGCGGGCGGCATAAAGCAGGCGATATTCTTCGCCCAGCATTTCGGCGCGGCCGGCGGTCAGCTTGTCGCCGGTCTCAGGATCGGTGAATTCGGTGCGCCCCGCATAGGGGAAGCTTTCCTCGGCCGGATCGGCGACCTCGATCAGATGGGCGCGCACGCCGTGGCGGGCGAGCACGTCCAGCCAGGCTATGGTGTCCTCAACCGGGTCGAGGAAATCGCTGACGATCACGATGTCGCAGAAGCGGCGGATGCCGGACAGGTCGGGCTTTGCCGGCAGGTCGGCGGCGTGCATCAGTTGCGCCGCGATGCGCTCGGCGCCATTGCGGGCGGTGAACGGGTCGGTCAGGCCCGGCCAGGCAATGCGCTCGCCGCTGCGCGACAAAAGCTCGGCCATGGCCAGCGCCAGCACCAGAGCGCGCGACTCCTTGGAAACGCTGGCTCCGGTCGATTTGTAGAGCATGGAAGGCGAGGGGTCGGCCCACAGCCACACCGTATGGGCGGCCTCCCATTCGCGGTCGCGGACATAGGTGTGGTCGTCGCGCGCCGAGCGGCGCCAGTCGATGCGCGAGGAATCGCCTTCGACATAGGGCCGGAACTGCCAGAAATTCTCGCCGATGCCGCGCTTGCGACGGCCATGCCAGCCGGCAATCACCGTGTTGACGATGCGGCGCGCCTCGACCAGCAGGTCCGGCACCAGGGAAGCCCGCAACCGGCCTCTGGCGAGCGCATCGCGCGTCGCTGTCGGTGCCTGCGCTTCACCGATGCGCGCCATCAAATCCCTTTCGCGAGCTTCGCCACGACGTCGCGTACCGTGGTGCCCTCGGCGCGGGCGGCGAAGGTCAGCGCCATGCGGTGCTGCAGCACCGGCTCGGCCAGTGCGCGGACATCGTCGACCGACGGCGCCAGCCGGCCGTCATAGAGGGCGCGGGCGCGGGCGCACAGCGTCAGCGCCTGACTGGCGCGCGGGCCCGGGCCCCAGGCGACGTGCTTGTCGGTATCGGCGTTGCCCTGGCCGGGACGCGCCGAGCGCACCAGCTTGAGGATCGCCTCGACGACGCTTTCAGGCACCGGCATGCGGCGGATGAGCGTCTGGATGTCCTTCAGCCGCGTCGGCTGCAGCACGTTTTCGGCCTTGGCATCCTCGATGCCGGTGGTTTCCAGCAGGATGCGGCGCTCCGCCTCGATCTCGGGGTAAAGGATGTCGACCTGCATCAGGAAACGGTCGAGCTGAGCCTCGGGCAGCGGATAGGTGCCCTCCTGCTCCAGCGGGTTCTGCGTCGCCAGAACATGGAACGGCGCCGGCAGGTCATGGCGCACGCCGGCAATGGTGACGTGGTATTCCTGCATCGACTGCAGCAGCGCCGACTGGGTGCGCGGCGAGGCGCGGTTGATCTCGTCGGCCATCAGCAGTTGCGCGAAGATCGGTCCGGAAATGAAGCGGAACGAACGCTTGCCGAATTCATCCTGCTCCATCACCTCTGAGCCGAGAATGTCGGATGGCATCAGGTCGGGCGTGAACTGGATGCGGCGCGAATCGAGGCCGAGCACGATGCCCAGCGTTTCGACCAGCTTGGTCTTGGCAAGGCCGGGCACCCCGACCAGCAGTGCATGGCCGCCTGCCAGCAATGCGACGAGCGTGCGCTCGACGACGCTTTCCTGGCCGAAGATGACCCGGCCGACGCCGTCGCGGACCCTCGAAATGTCAGCCAGCGCCTTCTCGGCCTGCGCCACCATGTCCTTTTCGCTGATCGGGCTTTCCTTGATCATAACGCTCATGCAGCATCGATCCTTCTGGTTGGAAATACCGCTTGGCACCTTGGGGGCCGCAGAATGCCGCGATTCGGCCTCGCATGGCGCCTGCAAAGAACTTAAATCACAGACTTAGGCTGACAAGCGGAACAACAGTGACTATTTCGTGACCATGACAGAAGCCGCCGAGCATCGTGAAGAGAGCCTGACGGCCGCGACCGAGGCGCGTGGGCTAGAGGCGCTGGTCTCGCGCGCGACGCGCGCCGGCAAGGGGCCGGCGCCGGTGGAACGCTGGAATCCGGCATTTTGCGGCGATCTCGACATGGAGATCAAGCAGGACGGCACCTGGTTCTATCTGGGAACGCCGATCGGCCGGATGCCGCTGGTGCAGCTTTTCTCCTCGGTGCTGCGCAAGGACGACGACGGCAAGACCTATCTGGTGACGCCGGTGGAAAAGGTCGGCATCCGCGTCGCCGACGCGCCCTTCATCGCCGTCGAGATGGATGTGTCGGGCGCCGGCGACGGGCAAATCATCACCTTTCGTACCAATGTCGGCGATGTGGTCGAGGCTGGGGCGGAGCATCCGCTGCGATTCGTCGACGAGGACGAGACAGGTGGCCTGAAGCCCTATGTGCTGGTGCGCGGGCGGCTGGAAGCGCTGGTGGCGCGGCCAGTGATGTACGAGCTGGTCGAGCACGGCGAAGAGATCGACATCGGCGGCAAGACGATGTTTGCCGTCCGTTCCAAAGGCGAGGTCTATCCGATCATGCCGGCTGAGAAACTGAAACGGCTGAGCGCATGATGGACCGCCTATGATGGATCAGGTGACGCCGGTGCCATTTTCCGCCGCCGAGTTTCGCCAGCGCGTCGTGGCGCAGCCGCAGGCGCATGCCGGTGACGATTTTGGCGACCACCGCTTCAATCCGGGTCATCCCAGGCTGAAACTGGCCAAGGCGCTGCGCGATGCCGCCGTGCTGATCCCGGTGGTCGACCATGGCCACGAGGCCACGGTCCTTTTGACCCGGCGGGCGGAAAAGCTGCGCAACCATTCGGGGCAGGTGGCTTTCCCCGGCGGAACCATCGATCCAACCGATGTGAGCCCGGAAGCGGCGGCATTGCGCGAGACGTTCGAGGAGATCGGTCTCGATGGGGATCATATCGAGATCCTCGGCCGCATGCCGGACTACGTCTCCGGCAGCGGCTATCGCATCGCCCCGGTGCTCGGGATTGTGCGGCCCGGTTTCAGCCTGACGCTGAATTCCGACGAAGTCGATGCCGTCTTCGAGGTGCCGCTGGGCTTTCTGATGGACCCCGCCAACCACACCAGGGACAGCCGCATGTGGAACGACCTCGAATGGTTCTTTTACGAGATGCCCTATGGCGGCCAGCGCATCTGGGGCGTTACTGCGGGCATCATCCGAACGCTTTATGAAAGGCTCTATTCGTGAGCGATCCGGTGTCGATCGCGGGCAAGGCCGGCTGGCTCGACGAAAGCCACTTGCAGCGCCTCCTCGCCGCGCTGACCGACGGTGGCGAGGAGGCGCGTGTCGCCGGCGGTGCCGTGCGCAATGCGCTTATCGGACAGCCGGTTGCCGACATCGACATCGCCACCACCACAGTGCCCGAGGAAACCATCCGGCGCGCCGAGGCGGCAGGCTTCAAGACGGTGCCGACCGGCATCGAGCATGGCACCGTCACCGCGGTCGCCCACGGCAAGGCCTATGAAATCACCACGCTTCGTGCCGATATCGAAACCGACGGCCGCCGCGCCAAAGTGTCGTTCGGCCGCGACTGGAAAGCCGACGCGGAGCGGCGCGATTTCACCATCAATGCACTCTACGCCGAAGCTGACGGAACTGTCGTCGATCTGGTCGGCGGTATCGCCGATATCGAAGCGCGGCGGCTGCGCTTCATCGGCGATCCGGAAGCGCGCATCCGCGAGGATTATCTGCGCATCCTGCGTTTCTTCCGCTTTTTCGCCTGGTATGGGGACGGCAGGCCGGATGCCGAAGGGTTGAAGGCTTGCGCCCGGCTGAAGCAGGGGCTCGACCAGCTCTCGGTCGAGCGCGTCTGGTGGGAGTTGAAGAAATTGCTGTCAGCGCCAGATCCGTCGCGGGCGCTGCTGTGGATGCGCCAGGCCGGCGTTCTGACCGGCGTTTTGCCGGAAAGCGAGAAATGGGGCATTGATGCCATCCACGGGCTGACCAAGACCGAGAAGGATCTGGCCTGGGCGCCGGACCCGCTGCTCAGGCTGGAAGCCATCGTGCCGCCGGATGCCGCGCGCATGAAAACGCTTGCCGAGAGATTGAGGCTTTCCGTGAGCGAGGCAAGCCGCCTGCGGTACTGGGCGATGACAGCTGCCATCGATCCGAAAACAACCGAAGGAGAGTTGGCGAAAAAGCTCTATTCTGGCGACCGCCAAGGCTTTGTCGATCGGTTGCGGCTGTCGCTCGCTTCCGCTCGAGCCCGCGCGGTCGAAGACAATGACGCACTGCTCGAAGCCGGCGGCTTCTCGCGCCTGCTTGCCTTCGCCGCAAAATGGCAAAGCCCTGTTTTTCCGATCAAGGGCGCCGATCTGACGACACTTGGCGCCTCACCGGGGCCGAAGCTTGGTGCAACGTTGAAGAATCTTGAAAAGGAATGGGTCGAGTCCGGTTTTGCGCTTGATCGCGGCGCGCTGCTCAAGCGCGCCGCAGAGGCACTCCAATCCTAACCATCACGCTGCGTCGCGGACCTTTTCGATGCGCGAGCGGATCGCCTCGATCATCGTCTCGCGGATCACCGTCTCGCCATGCGTCTCGCGCAGATGCTCGACGGCACGACGCATGACCTCTGCCTCCTCCTCGGCGCGTGTGTGCCACTCGCAGCCGGGTACGAGCGACCCGCAATGGAATTCCTTCATCGGCTTCTCCTCATTTCCTCCTTGGAGCGCCGCGCAGCGCACTGACGCGGAAGCTCCAGACCTTTGATCTCGCGCATGATCTCGAAACCGGGTTCCGGCATTCGGGTTATACGCTGGCCAGCTAAGCATAACACGATCGAACGGTTTTGGTTGCCTTAGAGCGCCGCGCGTCCAAGCCGACAAGCGGCGTTCTAGTGTACGGGTTTGCGAAAAGGCGGAGCATCGCTGCTCCGCCCTCTACGCTACCTCCGAGGCAAGACGTTGTCTTGCTCCAGCGGGCAGGCCATCACTTCACGATCTTGACTGCCTCGGCAATTTTGTCCTTGCCGCTCATATCCCACGTGACGCGGACCTTTTCGCCGACCTTCAGGCCAGGATCCTTGAAGGTCTGGGGCAACGTAAAGGTGGCTCCGTTATCCAGAACTAGGCTCATCGCCGTTCCATCAAAGCTTTTGATCGTGCCGGTGGTGTGCTTGACCGCGGCGAATGCGGCGGTACCAGAGGCGAGAACGGCAGCAGCGGCTGCGGTCATAATAAGCTTGCGCATGGCATGCTCTCCTGGAAAATGCGGGCACCTGCTTGGGAGAGGTACCCCACTTAATCATGGGCCGTCCGGTCACGTCGGGTCGCAGCTCTCGGGGGGTAAGAACCGCCGGCGTTTCCCGGCCCGACGCGACAAATAGCCCAATATTTTCAATAGTATATTAGACGAAAAAGATATTTTCTGGCGCGCCTTGCGCCACATTCGCCGTCAAATTCTCGGGATTTGGACCCGATTGCGGCTCACGTCGCGCTCACCGAGATTTTACGGCCATTTCACCTCTGGCGGCAGGCTGGACAGGATCGAGGCGACATTGCCGCCGGTCTTCAGCCCGAAGATGGTGCCGCGATCGTGAAGCAAGTTGAATTCGACATAGCGGCCGCGGCGGATGAGCTGCTCGTCACGGTCGCCATCGGTCCAGTTGTCGTTGAAGTTGGCGCGCACCAGATGCCCGTAGACGACGAGAAAGGATCGCCCGACATCCTGGACGAAGTTGAAATCGGCGTCCCAGCCGCCTTTGTCCTCGCCCGAATGCAGCCAGTCGTAGAAGATACCGCCGGTGCCGCGTGGCTCGTCGCGGTGCGGCAGGTAAAAGTACTCGTCGCACCAGGCCTTGAATTTCGCGTAGTCGGCGATCGCCGCGTTCTTCTCGCAGGCAAATTGCATCGCCCTGTGGAAGGCGATCGTGTCGGGGTCGTCCTGGCTGCGGCGGCGGTCGAGCACCGGTGTCAGGTCGGCGCCGCCGCCGAACCACTGGCGCGAGGTGACGACCATGCGCGTGTTCATATGCACGGCCGGCACGTTGGGGTTCCACGGATGGGCGATCAGCGAAATGCCGCTCGCCCAGAAGGACGGGTCCTCTTCGGCGCCCGGCATCTGCTTCCTGAATTCGGGCGAGAACTCGCCATGGACGGTCGAGGTGTGGACGCCGACCTTCTCGAAGACGCGGCCGTGCATCATCGACATGATGCCGCCGCCGCCCTTGCCGGCATCGCGTTGCCACGGCGTCTTTTCGAAGCGACCGGGCGACCAGCTGGCCTGCGGCCCCTGCAGGTCCTGCTCGATCTGCTCGAAGCTGGCGCAGATGCGCTCGCGCAACGTCTCGAACCACAGCCGTGCCTTCGTCTTCTTCTGTTCGATGTCGGCTGGCAGCCCCGCCGGTATCTCGGGTCGTTGCAAATCCTGTCTCCGGTTGCGGGGCGTACCCCGACAAATGACTCGTCTTTTCCGGCCGCGATCCCTAATCTCTTAGGTGCAAGGGTCAAGTGTGAATGGAGTCCTTTCGTGCGCACCCCGGCAAGACCGCCGCTGGATGGCCTGAAGAAGAGGCTCGACCGTTCACGCGCCGAGAACGCGCGCATGCCGCGCGACGGATTTCTGCGCGAGACCTTCGTGCTGCCGCGCTCCGACGCTCGTCTCAAGGCGAAGGAATGGTTCGAGCGCTTTCCCAAGCAGGCCTATTGGACCGAGATCGAGAGCTGGTTTGAGCGGCCGGGCGACGTCATCGAATTCACCATCAGGCGGCTGCCGGGGGCGGATTAACGCTCGATCAACAGCCGTCTCGCTCCCGGCCCCCGGGTGCTCAGCCGGTCGCCCTTGTTCCGCAGCGGGCATTTGTCAATCGACATGCAGCCGCAGCCGATGCAGTCGGTCAGCCCGTCGCGCAGCTTCTTGAGCTGGGCAATCTTCTGGTCGAGCTCGTCGCGCCAGGCCGTCGACAGCAGATTCCAGTCCTCGCGCGTCGGCGTTCGGCCTTCAGGCAGTGATCGAAGTGCTGTGCCGATCTCGGCCAACGAAATGCCGACCTCCTGCGCCACCTTTATGATCGCCACACGCCTCAGCACGTCGCGGCCGTAGCGCCGCTGATTACCGGCGGTACGGTGGCTGCGGATCAGCCCGCGCGCTTCGTAGAAATGCAGCGCCGACACCGCGACGCCGCTGCGCATCGCCACCTGGCCGACTGTCAATTCCGTTGCCGCAGCCATCTCCGATTTTCCGCTTGACCTCAAGTTAAGTTGAGCTTGTAACGAAGAAATTCTGGATAGGCAAACCGCAGGAGAAGGCGATGTGCGCCTGGGTTAGAATGACAAGAGAGGGCGCAGTCGTCGACCAGAAAGCGGCCGTACTCGCCGCGCGCGCTGACGGTCTGCAAATCCTATCCAAGCTGCCGCATCGCCTCGCCAGCCACCATGGCGACGGAAAGCGCGACGTTGATGCTGCGCGCGGTGCCCTGCATCGGGATGGTCAGTCGCGCATCCGCCGCCTCGTGGACATGATCCGGAACGCCTGCGGATTCGCGGCCGAACAGAAGAACGTCGGCGCCGGTGAAGACGAAATCCGTATAGGCGCTCGCGGCTTTGGTCGACAGCAGCACCAGCCGCCGCGCTTCGCCTTTACGCCAGTCCTCGAAGGCGTGCCAGTCGACATGCCGGGTCAGCGCCGCCATTTCGAGATAGTCCATGCCGGCCCGTTTCAGCGCCCGGTCGGAGAGCGGGAAGCCGGTCGGTTCGATGATGTCGACCCCAAGGCCGAGGCAAGCGGCGAAGCGCAGGATAGTCCCGGTATTGCCGGCGATATCCGGCTGGTAGAGCGCAATGCGGAGACGGTCGTTCATTTCCGCGTCTTTCTAATAAGTGGCAGATCAGCCACAGAGCTCTCGCGGTTTTGGAAATTCCTGGACTGGCGGGTGGTCATTTTCTGCGAAGTCGGTTATACGGCCAGCATTGTCAACCCGAACCGATGAAGGGGTAATTCATGATGGCCATGCACATCCACCACCCCTCTCGTGGGCTTACCAGCCCGACGGCGGTTTCGGTACGACGATTCTCCTGAACTTCTAGACTTCAATCGCACCGATTCCCGCCGAAACCTTTTTCGGCCTTCGAAGGAATCCGGCGATGTTTTTCAAGCTGTCGAAGGGGCTGAACGCCCCACCTGAACGTGCTTCGACCGATATCACCCTTGCCGCGCGGCGCGTGCCCACGGTCCGGGTTGGTTCACCCTTCTATCTGCATCTTCAACTGGAGGACGGACCGATGTTCGATCCCTGTAGAATACCCGGCTCAAGAAGCCTGCACGAGCGCAAAACCGCGACTTGGGCGCTTTTAATCGGCGAGACCTACTCGTCGGCGGTTCACGCCGAGACCCGCCAGCGTCCGCATCGCGGCATGCTGCCGGACGTCGATTTCTCGCATGCCGTTCCGGACTATAGCCGGCCGTCGCTGGTGCGCCGGATCATCAGGCTCATCCGGCCTAGTGCAAAAACCGGCGCGAAAATCCGGATCGTCAAAACGTCGTCAGCATCGTCAAACGAAACTGTCGGCGAAAGGCCCGCGACAACCTATATAGCGCGAAGCAGGACCGGCGAGGCGGACGATTCCGTATCGCCGGTCCTTGACGCCAGGCGGTCTGGGCACGTCGTCCGTTCCCGTGCCGCGTGAGCGGAAACAATATTGTGAGCATCACTATGTTTAGCTGGTTTGAAAAAAGGCTCGATCCGTTTCCGGCTGCGGAACCGGTCGAGCCGCCGAGGACGCTGATCGCCTTCTGCGTGCATTATACGCGCGGCGCGTGGCCCTACATCGCTCTCGATGCGGTGCTGGTGACGGCCATCGCGCTGGCTGAGGTGTGGATGTTCGGCTTCATGGGCCGGATCGTCGACTGGCTGTCGGCGCAGAATCGCGAGACGTTCCTGCAGACCGAAGGCTTGAAGCTGGCCGGCATGGCCTTCATCGTGGTTTTCGCGCTGCCGGCGACGGTCTGGTTCCATTCGCTCCTCAACCAGCAGACGCTGATGGGCAACTATCCGATGCGTATCCGCTGGCAGGTGCATCGCTATCTGCTCAAGCAGTCGATGAGCTTCTATCAGGACGAGTTCGCCGGACGCATCGCGACCAAGCTGATGCAGACTGCGCTCGCGGTGCGCGAATGCGTCATCAAGCTCATCGACGTGCTCAATTATATCGTCGTCTATTTTCTCGGCATGCTGTTCATCGTCGGCTCGGCAGACTGGCGGCTGGGGGCGCCGCTTGCCGTCTGGCTTGCCGGCTATGTGCTGCTCTTGCGCTATTTTATCCCGCGGCTGGGCAAGGTCGGTGAGGAGCAGGCCAATGCGCGCTCGACCATGACCGGCCGTGTCGTCGACAGCTACTCCAACATCCAGACGGTCAAGCTGTTCTCGCATGCGCGGCGCGAAGCGTCCTTCGCCCGGGAAGGCATGGCCGGCTTTCTCGATACCGTCTATCGGTCGATGCGGCTGGTGACGCAGCTCTACGGCCTGCTCTACATCCTGAATTCGCTGCTGTTGTTTTCGGTCACGGCGATCTCGCTGTGGCTGTGGCTCGGCCAGGCCGTGACGATCGGCGCCGTCGCCCTAGTCATCGGCCTCGTGCTTCGGCTGTGGGGCATGTCGCAATGGATCATGTGGGAGATGTCCACGCTGTTCGAGAATATCGGCACGGTGCAAGACGGCATCAGCTCGATCTCGCTGCCCCGCCTCGTCGAAGACAGGCCTGGGGCCAAGGATATTGCCGTGACCAAGGGCGAGATCCGTTTTGAGGACATCCGCTTCCACTACGGCAAGCAGAAGGGCGTGATCGAAAGCCTGTCGCTGACGGTGAAGCCGGGCGAGAAGGTCGGCATCGTCGGCCGTTCGGGTGCCGGCAAGTCGACGCTGGTCAATCTTCTGTTGCGCTTCTACGACCTTGAAAGCGGCAAGATCCTGATCGACGGCCAGGACATCGCGGCGGTGACGCAGGACTCGCTGCGCGCCCAGATCGGCATGGTCACGCAGGACACCTCGCTGCTGCATCGTTCGGTGCGCGAGAACATCCTCTATGGCCGGCCGGACGCCAGTGACGAGATGCTGGTCGAGGCGGCACGCCGCGCCGAAGCGCTTGATTTCATATCAGGGCTTTCGGACGCCGGTGGCCGCAAGAATTTCGACGCGCATGTCGGCGATCGCGGCGTCAAATTGTCCGGCGGCCAGCGGCAACGCATTGCCATTGCCCGCGTTATGCTGAAGGACGCGCCGATCCTCATTCTCGACGAGGCGACGTCCGCGCTCGATTCCGAGGCCGAGGCGGCCATCCAGGAGAACCTCTACAAACTGATGCAAGGCAAGACCGTCATCGCCATCGCGCACCGGCTGTCGACGATCGCCGCCATGGACCGGCTCGTCGTCATGGACAAGGGCCGCGTCATCGAAGAAGGTTCGCATGAGGAACTCGTTGCCAGCGGCGGGCTCTACGCCCAGCTCTGGCAGCGCCAGTCGGGCGGCTTCCTGCTCGACGACGGCCCCTCTGCCAACGATGCAGCCGCCAACGATGCACTCGCCAAGGGTGAAGCCGCCGAATGATGACTGCCATCTACCGCTGGTTCGAGAACTGGGTCTATCCGTTCCGGGAGCCCGCGGACCTTCGGCCACCTGCCGGCGTCAGGGGTTTCCTCTGGCACTATGTCGGGCAGGCGAAGATCGCTTTCTTCGCCATGCTGGTGATCGGCGGCATCGCGCCGTTGGTCGAGGCCGGACTGTTCTACTTCGTCGGGCGGCTGGTCGACATCCTCGACCAGCTTCCTGGCGAACGTAGCTGGCATGCCTTGTGGACTGCCGCCGGCCCCGAACTTGTCTTCATGATCGCCGTGGTGCTGGTCATCCGCACCATCGTCGTCGGCCTGTCGGCGCTGGTCGACGAGCAGACGATCACGCCGGGTTTCTATAATCTGGTGCGCTGGCAGGCGCATCGCCATGTGTCGCGCCAGTCCTACGCCTTCTTCCAGAACGATTTTGCCGGACGTATCGCGACCAAGGTCTGGCAGGCGGGGCAGGCGACCGGCGATCTGATGGAAAGCTTCATCGAGGTCGTCTGGTTCATGGTCGTCTATACGGTGACGACGCTGGCGCTGGTCGCCGGGCTCGATCTCAGGCTGGCGGTGCTGGTGGTGATCTGGATCTCAGCCTTCGGCCTGCTGGCCAGACGCTATTTGCCGGCGATCCGCAAGCATGCCGAGGCCACCGCCGAAGCCGGCTCGATGATCACCGGCCGCATCGTCGATTCCTATTCGAACGTGCAGACGCTGAAGCTGTTCTCGGCCGATGGCGACGACCGCTATATCAGGAACGGCTTCGACATCTATCTCGACGCGCTGCGCCCGTTCACCCGCCGGCTGACCGGCGTGCGCATGGCGCTGACCATGCTGTCGGGGATCATGATCACGGCGATCGCCTGCTTTGCCGTCTATCTCTGGGTCGAAGGCTCGATCACCGTCGGCGCCGTCGCCTTCACGCTGTCCTTGGTGCTGCGGCTGAACATGCTGCTCGGCCGGCTGATGATGCAGCTCAACAGTATTTTGCGGAACCTCGGCGTGCTGGAAAACTCGAAGGCGCTGATCTCGAAGCCGCTCGGCCTGACCGATGCGCCCGACGCGAAAGAGCTTCTCGTTGGCGGTGGGCGCATCGACGTCAGAAACGTCGAGTTCCATTACGGCAAGGGGTCCGGCGTGCTCAACGGCATCGACCTCGTGGTGCGGCCGGGTGAAAAGGTCGGACTGGTCGGGCCGTCCGGCGCAGGCAAGACGACGCTGGTCAACCTGATCCTGCGCCTCTACGATCTCGAGAGCGGCAAGATCACCATTGACGGGCAGGACGTCTCCAGGGTCACGCAGAATTCGCTGCGCGCTAATATCGGCGTCGTCAGCCAGGATACGGCACTTTTCCACCGTTCCTTGCGCGACAACATCAAGCTCGGCATGTCGGAAGCAACCGACGCCGAGGTGATCGCGGCAGCGGAGAAGGCCGAGGCGCAGGAGTTCATCCTCGGCCTGCGCGACAGTCGCGATCGTACTGGCTATGAAGCCTTTGTCGGCGAGCGCGGCGTCAAGCTCTCGGGCGGCCAGCGCCAGCGCGTGGCGATCGCCCGCGTCTTCCTCAAGGACGCACCGATCCTGGTGCTCGATGAGGCGACCTCGGCGCTCGATTCCGACATCGAGGCGGCAATCCAGGAGAATCTGGCAAGGCTGATGGAAGGCAAGACAGTCATCGCCATCGCGCACCGGCTGTCGACCATCGCGGCACTCGACCGGCTGGTGGTGCTCGACGAGGGCCGCATCGTCGAACAAGGCACGCATGACGAACTGGTTGCGCTCGACGGGCTCTATGCACGGCTGTGGAAACGGCAGTCCGGCGGCTTCCTGTTCAACGAAGAGAGCGCGTTGGCCGAGACCCGGCCGGCGGAGTAGTTTTCCATAAACCGGAGTGAGCCATGGCGGTGAGAATGCCATCGAATTTCGGACGGTCCGGCGCGCAGGAGAGCGCGTTGGATCTGCTTGGCCACGAAATCCTCGGCGAAAAGGCGGCAGCGCTCGGCCGCGCCGGCCGGCGCGTCGAGGAAACACTGACGAGGCTGCGCGAGAATGGCGACAGCGACGATCGAGCCCAGCTGCTCAAGGACGCAGCCGAAGCGGTGCACGGCTATTTCATCCAGCGCGAACTCTGCGGCCTGCGCAAGCACGACGCGGTGATCCGGGAATACAATATTCCCAAGGCCGTGCTGGCCAGGCTCGGCGCCAGCGTATGATCCGAACCGGAATCGGTTTGGGAGGCGTTATTCCAGCCACTCGGTGATGAAGCTGCCGTTCTCGTGTATGTCGGTGGTTTCCAGCGGGCCTGGCCCGAGATTGGTGAATTTGTGTGGCGTGTCCGGCGGTACGATCAGGATCTGGCCGGATGTGGCCTCGATCTGCCGGTCGCCGACGGTGAACAGGCCGGTCCCGGTCCGGATGATAAAAATCTCGCAATAGGGATGGCTGTGCAGCCTGGGGCCGCCGCCGATCTCAGGCAGGTAGTTGAAGATCAGGCAGCTGTTGGAGCCGTAGGCGCCGCACTGCAACTCGCCCTGCCAGTGGTCGGGCGCTTCGGCCCATTTGTCGCGGTCTATAACATGCGCCATAGGGCGAGGATAAACCGCGCCAGCGCCCGCTGTCGAGGCGAACGCAGTCGTTTGGTTTTCCTGCGATTTTCCAATCATTCCATCGGGCAAATTACGTCCCCGCGACAATCTGCCCTTGTGCCTTCACCCGTCTGGACAAAAACAGGCTTCACGCATAAACCCAAGTCCCAAATGCCGGAGGAATTCGCTAGCCTGTTCGCCATGCGCTGTCGGGCCGGCGCGATTGAGCGGGAACAAGGCTCGGCCGCCGGCATGGAAGAGGCGAAAGGATCAGGCACCCGTGAGCGCAACCGACACCCAGGATCCCAACCGTCGTGATTTTCTCTACGTCGCCACCGGCATGGCCGCGGTGGTCGGCGCGGGCGCCGTCGCTTGGCCGTTCATCGATCAGATGCGTCCGGATGCCTCGACGCTGGCCCTTGCCTCGGTTGAGGTCGACGTCTCTTCGCTGACGCCAGGAATGTCGCTCGTTGTGAAGTGGCGGGGCAAGCCGGTGGTCGTGCGCAACCGCACTGAGCAAGAGATGAAGGACGGCGAGGCGGTCAATCTCGCCGAGCTCAAGGATCCAATTGCCCGCAATGCCAATTTGCCGGCCGACGCGCCGGCGACCGACGCCAACCGCACCACGCCGGGCAAGGAAGCGTGGATGGTGATGGTCCAGGTCTGCACCCATCTCGGCTGCATCCCGCTCGGCCAGGAAGGCGATTTCGGCGGCTGGTTCTGCCCGTGCCACGGTTCCGTATACGACACCGCCGGCCGCATCCGGAAGGGGCCGGCACCCGAGAACATGGCGGTACCGGTGTTCCAGTTTATTTCCGACACCAAGATCCGTATCGGCTGAGGCAAGGGATATTTCGATGAGCGAGGGACACTCGACCTATACGCCCAAGACCGGCATCGGACGCTGGTTCGATTCGCGCATGCCCCTGCCGCGGCTGGTCTATGACAGCTTCATCGCCTATCCGGTGCCGCGCAATTTGAATTATGCCTGGACCTTCGGCGGCATCCTCGCGCTCATGCTGGCGGCGCAGATCCTGACGGGTATCGTGCTGGCCATGCACTACGCGGCCGACAGCACTCTCGCCTTCGATTCGGTCGAGAAGATCATGCGCGACGTGAATTCGGGCTGGCTGCTGCGCTACCTGCATTCGAACGGCGCGTCGTTCTTCTTCGTCGCCGTCTACATCCATATCTTCCGTGGCCTCTACTACGGCTCCTACAAGGCGCCGCGCGAGCTGCTGTGGATCCTCGGCTGCATCATCTACCTGCTGATGATGGCGACCGGGTTCATGGGCTATGTGCTGCCTTGGGGCCAGATGAGCTTCTGGGGCGCCACCGTCATCACCGGCTTCTTCACCGCCATACCGCTGGTTGGCGACTGGATCCAGCAGCTTCTCCTCGGCGGCTTCGCGGTCGACAATCCGACGTTGAACCGCTTCTTTGCGCTGCATTACCTGCTGCCGTTCATGATCGCCGGCGTCGTCGTGCTGCACATCTGGGCGCTTCACGTCGTCGGCCAGAACAATCCGACCGGCATCGAAGTCAAATCGAAGACCGACACGCTCGCCTTCACGCCTTACGCGACCATCAAGGACGGGTTCGGCATGATCGTGTTCCTGTTCGTCTTCGCCTATTTCGTGTTCTACCTGCCGAACTATCTCGGCCATCCGGACAATTACACCGTGGCCAACCCGCTGAAGACGCCGGCCCACATCGTGCCGGAATGGTACTTCCTGCCGTTCTACGCGATCCTGCGCGCCATCACCTTCAATATCGGGCCCATCAACTCCAAACTCGGCGGCGTGCTCTGCATGTTCGGCGCGATTGTAATGCTGTTCCTGGTGCCGTGGCTCGACACCTCGAAGGTGCGCTCGGCTGTCTACCGGCCCTGGTACAAGCTGTTCTTCTGGCTGTTCATGGCCGACGCCATCCTGCTCGGCTGGCTTGGCTCGCAGCCGGCCGAGGGCAGCTATGTGTTCATGGCGCAGATGGCGACGCTGTTCTACTTCGCCTTCTTCCTGGTAGCGCTGCCGGTGCTTGGGCTGATCGAGACGCCGCGGCGGCTGCCGAATTCGATCACCGAGGCGGTGCTCGAGAAGAACAAGGGTGGCGGTGGACATCCTGCCGGCGCCACGGCCGCGCCGGAAACCAAAGGCTGAGCATGATCCCGAAAAGTGGAAACCGGTTTTCGGACAAGATCATGCTCGGGACGATGACCGCGCGTCAGAGAATCTCAAGGGGATATGGCATGAAGAAGATTCTCGCCTCGTTGGCGCTGCTTGGCCTTGTGGCCGCGGGCATTGGGGCCACAGGCACTGGAGCGAGCGCCCAGGAAGAAGCGCACAATGAGGCGGCGCCGACGCATTTCCCGATTGACGAACCGAAGGAAATGGACTGGAGCTTCGCCGGGCCATTCGGCACCTACGACAAGGCCCAGCTGCAGCGCGGGCTCAAGGTCTACAAGGAAGTCTGCTCGGCCTGCCATTCGATGAATTTGGTGGCGTTCCGTACGCTGGAAGGCCTTGGCTATTCGGATGCGCAGATCAAGACGCTGGCGGCCGAATATACGATCCATGACGGCCCGAACGATGCCGGCGACATGTTCGATCGTCCCGGCAAGCCGTCCGACCATTTTCCGCCGCCGTTCCCCAACGAGGAAGCGGCGGCGGCGGCCAATGGCGGTGCAGCACCGCCCGACATGTCGCTGCTGGCCAAGGCGCGCGGCGTCGAGCGCGGCTTCCCGCGCTTCGTGTTCGACATCTTTACGCAATATGCCCAGGGCGGCCCCGACTACATCCACTCGCTGCTGACCGGCTACGACCAACAGCCGCCGGCGGGCATGGTCATACCAGAAGGCACGCACTACAATCCGTACTTCCTGTCCGGCGTGTCGCTGAAGATGCCGAAGCCGCTCTCCGACGGCCAGGTTACCTATGATGACGGGGCGCCGCAGACGGTCGACCAGTATTCTCGCGACGTGTCGGCCTTCCTGATGTGGGCGGCAGAACCGCACCTCGAGGACCGCAAGAAGACCGGCTTTCGCGTACTGGTCTTCCTGCTGCTGTTCGGCGCACTGGTCTACCTGACCAAGCGCAAGGTGTGGGCCGGCGTGGCGCACTGAGCCCTGCGATATAAGGGAATGCGAGGGCGTCGAAAGGCGCCCTTTTCATTGCAGGCATGTCGATTCATCGCAGCCGGCGCTGAACAAGGCCCTTTGCCGGACAATTTTCCGTCAGGCGTCACATGGCGGTAGCCGGACTTGGCTGCACCGGGTTACGATTGGCCAATTCCTTTCACGTCTTTAGCCGAATCTGAATGGCCCGGAGAGCCGCTTGATGAAGTCCTCGCTCGAAGAGACGCTGCTTGCCGCGATCCGCACCATTCCGGATTATCCCAAGCCGGGCATCCTGTTTCGCGACATCACCACGCTGCTCGGCAATGCGCGGGCCTTCCGCCGCGCGATCGACGAACTGGTGCATCCCTATGCCGGCCTGAAGATCGACAAGATCGCCGGCATCGAGGCGCGCGGCTTCATCCTCGGCGGCGCCATCGCCCACCAGCTCTCAGCCGGCTTCGTGCCGATCCGCAAGAAGGGCAAGTTGCCTTACGAGACGGTGCGCGTCGCCTACAGCCTGGAATACGGGCTGGACGAGATGGAGATGCACAAGGACGGTGTTTCTCCGGGCGAGAAGGTAATCCTCGTCGACGATTTGATCGCCACCGGCGGCACGGCGGAGGCGGCCGTCAAGCTATTGCGGCAGATCGGCGCCGACATTCTCGCCGCCTGCTTCGTCATCGACCTGCCGGACCTTGGCGGCCGCGAGAGGTTAGAGGGGCTCGGCGTGCCGGTGAGGACGCTGATCGGGTTTGAGGGGCATTGAGCGTTTCTTCCTTCTCCCCCGTGGCAGAAGGGAAGAATTCCGCTCACCCCACCTTCACCAGCACGGCACTTTCGAATTCGATCACCTTGTCGCCCGTCGAATCGAAGGCCTCTGAGCGGAGCGTCAGCAGCCGCCAGCCCGGTCGCGAGGCAATGGGGCGGTGGGCCAGCGCCGTGCGGGTGAAAGTCACGGTTTCCCCGGCATAGACAGGTTTGGGCCATTTGAGGTTCTTGAAGCCGGGCGAGGGGCCGAATTCCGGCACCGGCCCGGGGCCGGGCCAGCGGGCGACCTCTGCCTCTATGCCAGCCTGGAGGTTCAATTTCATCCAGGTGGCGGCGGTGTGCCAGCCCGAGGCGCAGAGCCCGCCGAATATGCTGTTCCTCGCCGCCTCTTCATCGATGTGGAAAACTTGCGGATCGTATTTGCGGGCGAACGCCTTGATCGCCTCCGGTTCGAATCGATGCGAACCGAGCGTGACGGTGATACCGATGCAGAAGAATTCGTCGAGGCTCACGCACTGCCCTCGCGGGTGAGGAACATGACGGCGTTTTCGAGCTCGAAAACACCTTCGCCGCGCTGGTTGAACAACTCGCTGCGCATGGTCACCAGGCCAAGCCGGGGCTTCGATCTAGACAGGCGCTTGGCAAGGACGGTGGTGCTGCCGCTCAACAGGTCGCCGGCCAGGACCGGCCGTTTCCATTTGACCTGGTCGACGCCTGGCGCGCCTTGGGAGGTCGAGTCGAGCAGGAAGGCATCGCACAGCATGCGCATGAACATGGCGCAGGTGTGCCAACCCGAAGCCGCCAGCCCGCCGAGGATGCTGGCCTTACCCGCAGCCTCGTCGAGATGCATCGCCTGGGCATCGAACTCGCCGGCGAATTCTATGATTTCGGCGGCGCTTACCAGCTTGGTGCCGAGGTCGAGCGAAGCGCCCTCGACAAAATCCTCATAAGCCCAGGTCTTTGCGGTCATGGTCTGGAAATCCTGTTCAGGATTGTACGATCGCTGCGGGTCGGGGTCCCGGATGCAGGCAGCGCGGCATTTGGTCAAGCAATTTCTAGTGCGCCAGCCTGCGGCGCCCAAGCCGCAGCGGAGGTATTGATGACCCTACAGCCAGCCGCGGCGGCGGAAATACCAGAAGGGCAGGATTGCCGAAAGCACCATCATGCCGATGGCGAAGGGATAACCAAAGTGCCATTTGAGCTCGGGGATGATGTCGAAATTCATGCCGTAGATTGAAGCGACAAGCGTCGGCGGCAGGAAGATGACAGCGGCGACGGAGAAGATCTTGATGATGGCGTTCTGCTCGATCGAGATCATGCCGAGCGTCGCGTCGAGCAGGAAGCTGATCTTCTGCGACAGGAACGTGGCGTGGTCGGCGAGCGACAGCACATCGCGCGACAAGGTCTTGATGCGGGCGCGGGTATCCTTGCTCATCCTGGTCTGCGTGGAGGCATGGGCGAGGAAGCCGGCAAGGCGCTGCAGCGAGATCAGGCTGTCGCGGACCGAGGAGGCGAGATCCTCCTTGCGGCCAATGCCTTTCAACAGCTCCTGGAAGTCGCGGTTGCGCTTGGAAACCTTGGTCGAGCGTGCCTCGAAGATGTCGCGCGAGATCGCCTCGACGTCGCGGCCGGCGCGCTCCAGAATGTCGGCGAGGCGGTCGACGATCGCCTCCAGTAGTCCGATCAGGATGGTGTCGCCGCTGGTGCAACCGGTCGCCACCTTCTCGGCGCGCTGCGGAAAGGTCTTAAACGCCTTCGGTTCGTGGTACCGCACGGTGATCAGCCTGCTGCCGGCGAGCACGAAGGTAACCGGCGACATCAACGGATCGTCCACCTCGGTCTGCGCAGGCAGAATGGCGGTCATGAAGTAGGCGCCGTCCTCGACGTAGAGACGGCTCGAGATCTCGATCTCTTCCATCTCTTCGCGGGTCGGAACGGCGATGCCGAGCCAGGTCTCAATTGTCGTCTCTTCTTCCTTTGTCGGGTTGAAGAGGTCGACCCAGACCACAGTGTCGCTGTTCTGCAGGAGATCGTCGACCAGGCGCAGGCGATCATTGTCGACGACGAAGGCCTTGATCATCGCCGGGTCTCCCTTGCTGTTGCCAAAGAGCGTTCGTTGGAGGGGCGCGTCAGTTAGATCGCACGGACACGGGCAGGTGAGGCGCGAGGCCGGTGCAAAGGCCCCTTAGACCCCGCACGACGGCCCGTCAAGCAGCGCAAGAGGCACTGCGACCCCTGCTTTGAAGTTTGGCATCGAGCGGCGGCAATGGTGGCCGCTGGGCTCCCTCGCCTGGTCAGGTGTTGAACTTGAACAGCATGATGTCGCCGTCCTGGACGACATACTCCTTGCCTTCGTCGCGCGCCTTGCCGGCCTCCTTAGCCGCCACTTCGCCGCCCAGCCTGACGAAGTCGTCATAGGCGATGGTCTGGGCGCGGATGAAGCCGCGCTCGAAATCGGTGTGGATAACGCCTGCCGCCTGCGGCGCCCTGGCGCCCTTGTTCACGGTCCAGGCGCGTGTCTCCTTCGGCCCGACGGTAAAGTAGGTGATGAGCTGCAGCAGCTCGTAGCCGGCGCGGATGACCTTGTTCAAGCCGGGTTCGTCCAGGCCGAGCGTTGCCAGGAATTCCATTTCCTCTTCGTCCGAGAGCTGGGCGACCTCGGCCTCGATCGCCGCCGAAATCACAACGGTGCGGGCACCTTGCGCGGCCGCCATCTGCTCGACCGCCCTGGTATGGGCGTTGCCGATGGCGGCATCGGCTTCGGCGACGTTGCACACGTAAAGCACCGGGTGCGACGTCAAAAGGTTCAGTCCCTGCAGGATGCGCAGATCCTCAGCCGAGATGCCGTTGAGCAGGATGCGGGCGGGCTTGCCGGCCTGCAGTAGTTCAAGCGCCGCTTCCATCATGGGAAGTACGGTCGCTGCCTCCTTGTCCTTGCCGGCGGCACGCTTGCGGATCTGCACGATGCGGCGCTCGAGGCTGTCGAGGTCGGCAAGCATCAATTCGGTTTCGACGGTCTCGGCATCGGCGACAGGATCGATGCGGCCCTCGACATGGGTGATGTCGTCATCCTCGAAACAGCGCAGCACATGGACGATGGCGTCGACCTCGCGGATGTTGGCGAGGAACTGGTTGCCCAGCCCTTCACCCTTCGAGGCGCCGCGCACCAGGCCGGCAATGTCGACGAAGGAGATGCGCGTCGGGATGATCTCCTTCGACTTGGCGATCGCGGCGATCTTCTGCAGGCGCGGGTCGGGCACCGCCACCTCGCCGGTGTTCGGCTCGATGGTGCAGAACGGATAATTGGCGGCCTGTGCCGCCGCCGTCCTGGTCAACGCATTGAAGAGCGTCGACTTGCCGACATTGGGCAAGCCAACGATGCCGCATTTGAAACCCATTTTTGTCTGGTCCTATCGGGAAATCGAAATTTGATCAGGGCTATGGGCGAAAGCGCCGACGATCGTCAAGGCGCAATTCAATTCAGACGCTGCGCGATGTCATCGGTGCCTATCGCCAACGCGTGAACGCCGGACCTGCTCAGTATTTGCAGAAGATGCCAGAACGCGTCGACATCCGCGGTTCCGAAATCGATCGTCAGTTGCCCCTCGAGCAATTGCGCACTGTGAATGATGCTTCCTAAGGTCTCCGATGTTTCACGCTCGCCATCGATATCGAACCAGCCGCGAAACCATTCGTCGAAGAGATCGCCGTCAAGCTCATTTACGGGGAATTTGAAATGAACCTCGTCCCACTTGAACGGTGAGATGAGGACATCCATTCCACCGATCCCGGCGTGAATATCCGGAGAGAATTTCACATAGGTATCGCTATTGATGAACTGCGGATTTGGCTGTCCGTCATTGCCGACGAAATCAACCGCGATGAGATTTCGATAGAAGGAATCGACGTTCGAAAACTTGACCTCGGTCGCATGCGATCCTTGGCCGTTGCGAGCAAGTTCGCCGGCAGCGGCGACGAAATAATCAACATACTTCTGCCTTACGCGGCGAACCAATTGCTGGACGTCATCCATATTCATGGCTCAGTCCTTGCCGCCAAAAAGCTTCTTCAGCATCGCCGCCATCGGGCCGGTTTTGGGCAGCTTGGCCGCCGGTTGCTGCGGCCGTGCCTGACGGACGTGGCTTTGTGCCTTTGGCGCCTTGGGTGGCGGGCGGTCGTCGTCGTCCGTCGGCGTGAGCTTGTCGCGCAGCGCCAGCGTCACGCGATTCATGAACGAATTGTCGTCGCCCTTGGCAAGCAATCCGGCACCATCGGCGATTGCGTCGAGCAGCACGTCCAGCCATTCGCGGTCGGCCTTGGCGAAATCGCCGAGCACATGGCCATGCACCATTTCCTTGACGCCGGGGTGGCCGACGCCGATGCGCACACGGCGAAAATCCTTGCCGACGTGCTGGTCGAGCGAGCGGATACCGTTGTGGCCGCCGGAGCCGCCACCGACCTTGACCCGCACCTTGCCGGCGGCAAGGTCGATCTCGTCATAAAAGACAGTCAGCGCCGAAGGGCCGAGCTTATAGAAGCGCAAGGCTTCGCCGACCGATTGGCCGGACAGGTTCATGAAGGTCTGCGGCTTGATCAGGATCACCTTGTCGCCGGCAAGCGTGCCTTCGGCGATCAGCCCCTGGAATTTCTTCGACCAGGGCGAAAAGGAATGGCGGCGGGCGATCGCGTCCGCCGCCATGAAGCCGACATTGTGCCGGTTGTTGGCGTATTTCGCGCCCGGATTGCCGAGGCCTGCAAAGACAAGCATCGTCGCCTCCGGGCGGGAAGGGGTTACTTCTCTTCGGCGGCAGGAGCCGCTTCGGGCGCAGCCGCTTCAGTCGTCTCTTCTACGGCCTCCGGCTTCATCGCCGAGGAGCCGGCAATGGTCGCGATGGTGAAGTCACGGTCGGAGATCACCGGCTTGACGCCGGCCGGCAAGGTGACGGCCGAAATATGGATCGAATCGCCAATATCGGTGCCGGTGAGATCGATGGTGATGAAATCCGGGATCGCATTGGCCGGGCAGTGGAATTCGACCTCGTGGCGCACGATGTTGAGCACGCCGCCGCGCTTGATGCCGGGCGACTTGTCTTCATTGATGAAGTGCACGGGCACGTCGACATTGACTTCGGTGTCCTTGCCGATGCGCAGGAAATCGACATGGACCGGGAAATCCTTGACCGGGTCGAGCTGGAAGTCCTTGGGCAGAACCTGGATCTTGTTCCCGTCGACATCGATCGTGGCGACCGTGGTCAGAAACCCGCCGCCATGGATCTTGTAGTAGATGTCCTTATAGGTCAGCGCAATCGCCAGGGGAGGCTGCTTGTCGCCGTAAATCACTGCAGGCACTTTACCGTTGCGGCGAACTGCACGGGCGGACCCCTTACCGACCTGTTCGCGCGCTTCGGCCTTGAGCTCGTAAGTATCGTGGCTCATGGCATTTCCTTTCGCGTTGTTCTGGAGCGTTCGCGGCCGGCAACGTGCCGGGGCCGTAAACGTCGAAAGCCGACATAGCTAACGCATGACCTGGTCCGAAAACCGGAATCCACTTTTCGGGATCATGCGGGAAGGCGGCCTTCCGCCGCGTTGCCTCCAAGGGTGTCTACGCGGGTGGCGGCTCTATAGCGGAAGGCGGCGCGAGGTGCAAGCGGGGCGGAAGGTGCCCAGGGACGGACCGTGTCCCATCAATGTCAGGCCGGAAACGGCAGTGCCGAAAGCAATGCTGCAATGTACAGTCCGACGCCAAAGGACAGATGGGTCATAAGGCTGCGCAGGCGCGCAGTGCGCGGATTGGGAACTTTCGAAGCCGCGATGCCGATCCCAAAAGCCGGTTGCATCACGAAGAACGGGGCGACGATGGTGCAGACGCCGACCAACAGGGCCGGAAGCACTGTCGGGTGCCGTGCCCAGTCGAGGCTCCACACTCCAATCAGCGCCGCGGCAAATACGATGCCGGTCGCGTAATGTGCGCTCCATCCAATGGCGGTTTCGCCGCGAACGCGAGCAGCTTGCGCGATATTCGCGTGCGCGAAACGGCCACGCGGAAAGTGTCCGATCCAGCGGCCGACCCAGGCGTAATCAAGCGATGGAATCGCGAGCATTCGCTTCAGAAACCATCCCCAAAGGTCCATCAGGGCTGTCGCGCCGATACCAATGACGGCCGCACGGACAACGAACTCCAACATTTTTGCTCTCCTGTTTCACCCGTCAGACATTAACCAATTAGAATCAATCATTCAACATATTGATTGATTGATTGATTAATGCTAGCCAAGTCATATGAAAAGGACGGACGTTCACCACCCGATCTTCGACGAAGTAGCGGATCTCGCCCGCACCTTGGGGCATGCCCACCGGCTGGTTCTGTTGCGTCACATTGCCGATGGCGAACTGGCCGTCGAGCAGCTGACGCAGCTTTCGGGGATCGCATTGGCGAATACGTCGCAGCATCTTCAACATCTCAAGCGAGCGGGCCTGGTGCAGACCCGGCGAGACGGAAAACGCGTTCTGTACCGGCTTGCAGATGTCCCAATCGAAAACGTGTTCGCGGCGCTGCGAAGCCTTGCAAACCATAGACGCGAGCAGATCCGTGAGTTTATCAACGACAGCATTAGCCAGCCGGACAGGCTGGAAAACATCTCGCGCGAGGAACTCGTGCGCCGCATGCGAAACGACGAAGTCGTGCTGCTCGATGTCAGGCCGCAGAACGAATTCGCGACGGGGCATTTGCCGGGTGCGATCAACATTCCCGCTGATGAGCTGGAGCAGCGGCTTGCGGAGCTTCCACGAGAGAAGGTCGTTGTCGCCTATTGTCGTGGGGTCCAGTGCGTTCTGTCGGCCGACGCTTTGGCAATCCTGAGGGCACGAGGCTGGGCCTCGCGCCGTTTCGAAGGCGGCTTGCCCGAGTGGGCAGCTGCAGGCCTGGGTGTAGAGGGAACGAACTACGAAAGCGGCTGACGGCCGCCAAATCGGCGTCGCCGGGCCTGGCCCAAATAACCGCAGGCGGCTGGACGGGCGCGTCGGAAGAGGGGATTCGCTTAGAAACCGAACCCGGGCTTCACCCGACCGTGGTCACCTTCCTCGCTTCCTTCATGTTAGGCAGAAAAACCGTCAGCAGCCCGAGTAGCGGCAAATACGAGCAGACCTGGAAGACGAAATCGATGCCTTTCATGTCGGCGACGACGCCAAGCACGGCGGCCGCGATGCCGCCCATGCCGAAGGCGAAGCCGAAAAAGATGCCGGCGATCATGCCGACCCGGCCGGGCACGAGTTCCTGCGCGAAGACGACGACGTTCGAGAAGGCCGAGGACAGGATCAGGCCAATCAGCACGGTGAGAACCATCGTCCACTCGAAATTGGCATAGGGCAGGGCCAGGGTGAAGGGCAGCACGCCGACGATCGAGAACCAGATCATCGCCTTCTGCCCGTAGCGGTCGCCGAACGGGCCGCCGAGCAGGATGCCCAGGGCCGAGGCGCCGAGGAACAGGAACAGCATGACTTGCGACATCTGGACTGAAACGCCGAATTTATGGATGGAATAGAAGGTATAATAGCTGGCAAGGCTGGAAATATAGGCGTTCTTGGTCAGTACCAGCAGCGTCAGCACCAGCAGCGCTCCCATCACCTTGCGGCGCGGGAAGGGCGAGACGAAGCCTGCCGCCTTGCGGGTGCTCTGCGCGGCACGCAGGCGGCTGTACCAGCCGCCGACCTGCCACAGCACGATGATGCCGATCAGCGAGCCGCCGGCGAACCAGGCGATGCTGGTCTGGCCGAAGGGCACGACGATGAAGGCTGCCAGCAGCGGCCCCATGGCCTGGCCGAAATTGCCGCCGACCTGGAACAGCGACTGTGCCAGGCCGAACCTGCCACCAGAGGCGAAGCGCGCGATGCGCGAGGATTCCGGGTGGAAGATCGCCGAGCCAATGCCAATCAGCGAGGCGCCGATGAGGAGCAGCGAGTAATGTCCAGCATAGGCCAGCACGACCAGGCCGATCAACGAAGAGGCCATGCCGTAGGGCAGCGAATACGGCATCGGCCGCTTGTCGGTAATCATGCCGATCACCGGCTGCAGCAAGGATGCCGTCACCTGGAAGGTGAAAGTCAAAAGGCCGATCTGCCAGAAATCGAGACCGTAATTGTCCTTCAGCAGCGGATAGATCGCCGACAGCAGCGACTGCATGATGTCGTTGATGCAATGGCAGAAGCTCACCGCCAGGATGACGGTGAAGGCCGTCGCCTGAGCTGAAATGTGGCTGGCCGCTGCCGGCTTGGCGTCGGCGGTTGCTGTGGTATCGGTCAAGGCAGGCTCCGTGGTCTTTTTGGCGGGCGCTCCCGCAGGCGGTCTTATGGGCCGGCTGCCTTATACGTTGCTTGTCATGCGACTTCTTTCGTGGTTTGGTCCAATAGTTTCGCAAGTGGGCCATAGCTGATGCCGCATGGCAGGGAAATGTTCAGAGCGGGCGATACCGATCTTGGGCTGTTGCATGAGCGTCGCTGGCAATGGCTGGAGCAGGCCGTCGGGCCGGCGGTGGCGCTGCCGACCGAATATCCGGACGGCTATCACGTGCCGCGGCACCATCACAGCCGCAGCCAGTTGCTGCACGCGCTGGTCGGTGTCGTGCTGGTGACGACGCGGCATGGGCGCTGGATGGTGCCCCCCGACCACGCGATGTGGATCCCAGCCGGCACCGAACACTCGGTTGAGATGCTGGGCGACGTCAGCATGCGCTCCGTCTATGTGATGCCGGAGGCCATTCCCGGCCTGCCGGACGGGTTGCGCGTCGTCGGCATCACCGACCTGATGCACAGCCTGATCGTGGAATCGGAAAAGCTGCCGCAGGGCGCCGAGCTGGAGGGGCGGGGCGGGCTGATCATGAAGCTCCTGCTGCACGAAATCCCGAACCTGCCGCAACGGCCACTCGGACTGCCGTTCCCGTCCGACGCAAGGCTGGCAGCGCTGTGCCGGCGCTTCGTCTCGGCACCGTCACCGCACGCGACGATCGATGAATGGGCCGCTATCGTCGGCATGAGCCGCCGCTCTTTCACCCGCGCCTTTCATCGCCAGACCGGATTGTCGCTGTCGACTTGGCGCCAGCAGGCCTGTCTGTTCGCGGCGCTGCCACGGCTGGCCGACGGCGAGCCGATCACAAGGGTGGCGCTCGATCTCGGCTATGACAGCGTGCCGGCGTTCATCACCATGTTCAAGCGCATGCTGGGAGCCTCGCCACGCGGTTACATGCGCGGCGCCCGTGATGCTGGTGAAGGTGTGCGGCGAATAAGCGGTCCGGCTCGGCCTGAGTCGCAGCCCTAAAGCGCGTCGCGTTCGACCGGTCTCATGCGACGCGCTTTAGGGTCTTGTTTTATGCATGTCGTTGTCGCAAAACCGCTGCTCACTTTTGCGCGACATGTATTAATCGAACAGGCTCGACACCGATTCCTCGGTTGCCGTGCGGGAGATCGCCTCGCCCATCAGTTCGGCGATGGAGATGACGCGGATATTGGCGGCGTCCAGCACTGCCTGGGTCGGCTGGATGGAATCGGTGATGACCAGTTCCTGCAGTTTCGAGGCGCCGATGCGGGCGATGGCGCCGCCGGACAAAACGCCATGGGTAGTATAGGCGGTGACACTGGTGGCGCCGTCGGCAAGCAGCGCATCGGCCGCATTGCATAGCGTGCCGCCCGAATCAATGATGTCGTCGATCAACAGGCAATCCTTGCCGCGCACGTCACCGATGACGTTCATGACTTCCGATTCGCCGGGGCGCTCGCGACGCTTGTCGACGATGGCCAACTGGGCATCGATGCGCTTGGCGAGGGCACGGGCGCGGACCACGCCGCCGACATCCGGCGACACCACCATGACATTGGCGAGCTGCTTGTATTTCGCCTTCACGTCACGCGCCATCACCGGCACGGAAAACAGATTGTCGGTCGGGATGTCGAAGAAGCCCTGAATTTGCCCGGCATGCAGATCCAGCGTCAGCACCCGGTTGACGCCCGCCCGCGTGATCATGTTGGCTACCAGCTTGGCCGAGATCGGTGTGCGGCCGGAGGCGCGGCGGTCCTGCCTGGCATAGCCGAAATAAGGAATAACCGCAGTGATACGCTTGGCCGAGGAGCGCATGAAGGCGTCGATCATGATGAGCAGTTCCATCAGATGATCGTTGGTCGGGAACGAGGTGGACTGCAGGATGAAGACGTCCTCGCCTCGCACGTTCTCCTGGATCTCGACGAAGATTTCCTGGTCAGCGAAGCGCCTGACGCTGGCCTTGCCCAGCGGAATGTTGAGGTAGCGGGCGACTGATTCGGCCAGCACCCTGTTGGAATTGCCCGCGAAGAGCTTCATGCACCGTTCCTGGCGAAGGATTGAGAGACTCCGATAGCACTCCAGCCTCTTAGTCGGGCTTTTAGCGGCCCGCGCCGGTATTGCAAGCGTCGTGAATGGGAATCCGCCGGCTAATCTCAATAATCGCTTACGGCTTGACGATGCGGCGATAGGTCCACTTCGATGCCGACAGAATCGGGATAGCTTCTATCTTTCAGTCTGAGCATGCTCTTTTCCGAAAACCGGATTCCACTTTTCGGAATCATGCTCCAGGTCAGCCGGCGCCGCCGCCAAGCCAGGTGGCGAACTGGTCGATTGTCTGGTCGGCAATCGCCTGCATGGTCGCCGGCGCGACCGCCGCCCAGCCTTCGCCGCCACCGACGGAGGGCGCCTTCTGCTGGCCGTTGATGCGATGCAGCCGGTTGCCGGCCGGGTCATAGATGTCCCAGACATAGATGACGGTGGTGTCCTTGCCTTCCGTCATGGTCGAGAAATAGCCCTTGAGCACGTGCGTTGGGGTCTGGTCGGTGCTGCCGGCCAAGGTGATGCCACGCTGCCTGGCGCGTGTCTGAAGCTCGGCGGTCAGCGGTGTCGCGGCTTCTACCGAGGCGCCGACGATCGGCGCCACCTGCAGCCGGGTTCGCGCAATGGCAGCGGCGCTTTTGGCGGGCGGCACGGCTGCTGCCGCCGGAGGCTGCGCTGTATCTGCAGTTGGCGCGGTGCCGGAAGACGGCGCCGCAGTTGAGGGGGGCGTTGCGGCGCCGCCGGCTCCGGGCAGGGATTGGGTCGATTGCGGGGCGATGGCCGAGGGTTCGAGAACGTCCTTCGCATTGGTGCAAGCCGCCAGCGCCAGCGCCGCGAGCAATGACACGGTCGTCACATGCGATCGTCTCATTAGCCTGAAAACTCCTTGGCGACGAACGCCCCTCACACTTTTTCCATTATGGATTCACTGCACGATCAAGTCGAGATCATGGCGGGACAGCGGCTTCGGCTGGGATTCGGTCGTCAGGTAGGTGCGGCCAAGGGTCATCGCCGTTTCGGTTTCGGAGTCCATGATGATCATATGGGCGAACAGCGTCATGTTCGGCGCAATCGGTTCGGGATTACCCTGATAGAACATCGGCATATCCATCCAGGACGGGGTGAAGCGGGCGCCGAGCGAATAACCGCAGGCATTGAGCCGGTGCTTGGTCAAATTGTGGGCTTCGAGCGTGCGGGCATGGGCGTCGAACACGTCGCCGAACGTATTACCAGGTGTCATCGCCTTCTCGACTGCAAGTAGCGCGGCGCGGGCGGCATCGAACAATTCCTGGTGGCGTTTCGATACCTTGCCGGTCAACACCGTGCGCATCATTGCCGCATGGTAGTGATGGAAGACACCGGCCCATTCGAGTGTCAGCTGGTCGTTCTTGGTGAGCTTGCGGCGACCGGCCTTGTAGCGGCAGAGCAGGGCGTCGACGCCCGAGCCGATGATGAACTCGTTGGCCGGATAATCGCCGCCGCCGGCAAAGATCGCGCCTTGCATGGCGGCGAGGATCAGCGCCTCATCGCCGCCCTGCTTGATCAGCGGCAGTGCTGCGTCCAGCGCGTCGTCGGCCAGATTTGCGGCTTTTTCCGCCTTGGCGATTTCGGCCGGGCTCTTGAACAGCCGCAGCCGGCTGACAATGCCAGAGGCATCTGCGATCTGCCCGAAGGTCTGCAACTGCTCGTCGAGGCGCCGGCCATTATATGCCGTCAGGCCGTGGGTGTCGTATTCGACGCCGATGCGGGCGCCGAGCAGGTCAAGCTCGTTGAGCAAATTGCGCAGGTCGACCGCCGGATTGGCGCCGTTGCGATCCGTCCACAAAACGATGTTGTCGATGATCGAGGTGTGGCGTGCCTGGCGCAAATCGGCCGAACGCGTCAGCAGTACCATCGAGCCGTCGGCCTTGACCACCAGGCACTGGAAAAAGCAGAAGCCGAACGTGTCGTAGCCGGTTAGCCAATACATGCTTTCCTGCGCAAACAGCAGGACGGCGTCGAGCTTCTTTTCGGCGATCTCGATCATCAGTCGATCGCGCCGCGCGTCGAATTCCGAGCGTTCGAAATGCAGCGCCATCAGTCAGTCTCCAAAACGATTGCCGAAACCTGCCGTCCGTAGTCGGGCTCGTTGCGATGCGTGCTGCGCCGATAGGAGTAGAAAAGCTCTTCCTCGGCATAGGTGCAGCGGCCGAGCCCTTCGGCATTGACGCCAGCCTTGGTCAGCCGGTCGACCGTGTAGCGGTTGAGATCGAACATCGCGTGTCCGGCATTTGCGGAGGGCGCGAAATAGCGGGCATTACCGGCATCGGCGTCGACGAAGCGGGCGACGAATTCCGGTCCGACTTCGTAATTCTGTGGGCCGATGGAAGGACCGAGCACTGCGACGATGCGGTCACGCCGGGCGCCGAGGCTTTCCATTGCCGCGATGGTGTTTTCCAGCACTCCCGTGAAAGCGCCTTTCCAGCCGGCATGGGCGGCTCCGATAATGCACGCCTCGGCGTCAGCGAAGAGGACCGGTCCGCAATCGGCGGTCGAGGCCCCGATGGCAATGCCCGGCCGGTCGGTGACGATGGCGTCGGCCTTGGGACGCTCGCCGGCAAAAGGTTCCCTGGCGATGACGACGTCCGGCGAATGAACCTGATGAGCAGTCAGCAGATGGCTTGCCGCCACGCCCATCCATTCGGCGACGCGGCGGCGATTCTCGCGCACCAGCGTCTGGGCGTCGCTCGATCCGGTGCCGATGTTGAGGCCCCGGTAGATGCCGCTGGAAATGCCGCCGACGCGTGTGAAGTAGCCGTGGCGGATGCCTTGCACCGTTTCCAGCAAGGGCGACCGAACGGGATCCGGTTTGGTCTGATTCAGCATGGCGGCTTTGTTGTCCGTATGGGCGATTTCGTCAAGCGCGTTGAAGGCGGCGAGTTGAAGGTAGGCAAGTTGAAGGTAGGCGAGTTGAAGGCGGGCGCAGTTGAAGGCGAGTGCAGTTGATGTCGGGCGCAGCCGGAGAGGGGAGAGTGGTAGAGGCGACAGCGAAAAGTCAATCCGCGCTTGCGAACGGCGGAACGGCAATGCCGGAAGGAAGGATGGCAAGCACCTTGAAGAGCTCGCCCATGGCCTGCTGACCGGCGAGGCGCTCGACGTCGGCCGCGATCTTTTCACGAGCTGCCTGATCGGCATTGGCGCCGAGCCGGCCAGCTCGTTCGAGAAGCCCCATTTTGAGCAGGAATTCACCTTGCGTGGAGAGGTGGGCATCGAGGCTGTGTGCCCGAACGGTTGCCGCGAGGGCAGCGAAATCGACATGGGCGGTGAGATCGGCCTCCCCCGGATTGGCCAGCACGTCCTCATGATCGTGCTTGCGCAAGGCCTGCAAGGTGTCGCCGATGCCGGGCTGGAGGTGACCGTAGTCGAGAAACAGGCCGGCGCCGCCAAATCCGGCAAGTCGCCCGGCGATGGCCGCCATCAGAGCGGCGCGGGCCGGCGCCACCTCGACGATCGCACCTTGCGGCGCATTCTCGGCACCCTCCGGCAGCAGCATCGGATCGAGCGAGCCGGCGCCGACGAAAAAGCGCAGCCGGTTCGCATCGTCGAGACCGATCATCCGTTCGCGCCAGCCGGCTCCGGCGCGGACGAACTGGCGAATAGGCACCGCGTCAAACAGCTCGTTGCCAACAATCAGAAGCTGCCCCTGCGGTAGTGTGTCGATGGTTTCATTCCAGGCGATGGTGGCCGACGTCCCGGCAAGCGTCCGTTTCTGGACCTCGGTCAACCGCGGACTGGTCTCGATCAAGGCGAATGATGCGCTGGCGGTAAGCGTCGGATCGAGCCGCGAAAGCGTGCGCAGCATATCTCTCATCAGCGTGCCGCGGCCGGGGCCTATTTCGGCGATGGCGACCGGCGTCGGCCGGCCGATCGCCAGCCATGCCTGGTAGAGCCAGACGGCGACCATCTCGCCAAACATCTGGCTGATCTCCGGCGCGGTGACGAAGTCGCCGGCGGCGCCGAACGGCTCGCGTGTCGTATAATAGCCGTCCTGCGGATCGAACAGGCAGAGCGCCATGTATTCGCTGATGGGGATCGGTCCCACCGCACCGATCAGCTCGGCGATGCGTGTCTTCAGCGGCGTCATGCGGGCTGCGGTTTTGTCACCGGCTTGGCTGTAGCCATCGCCCAGATGCCGGCCAGCACCATCGGCAGCGACAGCACCATGCCCATGGTGAGCCAGCTCGTGCCAAGGAGATAGCCGAGCTGCTGGTCGGGCTCGCGGAAGAATTCGACGAAGACGCGCGAGGCGCCATAGCCGGCAATGAAGGCGCCGCCGACGAAGCGCGGCGTCTTCAGCTTGAGCCGCGAATGAGTGAGAAAGCGCAGGACAAGGAACAACACCAGCCCTTCGAGCAGCGCCTCGTAGATCTGGCTCGGATGGCGTGCAAATGGGCCGCCATTGGGGAATTCGAATGCCCATGGAACGTCGGTCGGTCGGCCCCATAGTTCGGAATTGATGAAGTTTGCCAGGCGAACGAGGCCAAGCCCCACCGGCACGCCGGCGGCAACAACGTCGAACAGCGACCATGTGCGGATGCCACGCGCCCGGGAAAACAGCGTCATGGCGAGAATGACGCCGAGCAGGCCGCCATGAAACGACATGCCGCCCTGCCAGACGGCGACGACATCGAGCGGATTGGCGATGTAACGCGGCAGGTCGTAGAACAACACGTAGCCGGTGCGTCCGCCGAGCACCACGCCGATGGCCGCCCAGACGATGAAGTCGTCGAGATCCACGGGCTTCATCGGCAGGGTGCCGTCGGGCCAGAGTTTCGGGTTGGTGACGAGGCGCTTGGCATACCACCAGGCGAACAGGATGCCGACGATGTAGCCGACGCCGTACCAATGCACCGCCAGCGGTCCGATCCGGACGATGACCGGATCGATGTTGGGGAAGGGCAGGGCAGCCAGCGGCAGCAAATATTCGCTCAACAGGGTCTCCCGGTTCCGGTCAGGTTCGGGCGCGGACCATGCGGCAGGGTTTTGGCAGGGTCAAGGCGAGCATATGCTTGCATTCCGCATCGTGCGCCACTACGTCAATTCGACCAAGCGAGGATTTGCCATGGCGACCGGACCGAACCGCATTCTCGATGAATTCGCCAAGCTGATGACCGACGCAGCCGGTGCCGCGCAAGGCGTGCGGCGCGAGGTGGAGACCGCCTTCAGGGGCCAGGCCGAGCGGATACTCAACTCCATGGACGTCGTGCAGCGCGAGGAATTCGAGGCCGCTCGCGACATGGCGGCGAAGGCCAGGGAAGAAAACACCCGCCTCGCTGCTCGCATCGAAGCGCTCGAGGCCAAGCTTGCCGAAATGACCGGTCAGGCAGCGCCTGCGGCTTCGGCAAAGCCGCGTGCAAAAAAATAATAAAAATATTCGTTAAACTTTTCCACAAAGCCGGATCGCAAAAAGCGCTTTGTCGTGAATCGCTTACCGGTACTGCGTGGATCTTTCCGACAGCGCCTTTCCACATGCGAATGACGCAGTGCGAAAAATTGGGCTGGTCACGCGACTCCCGATCAATAGACTGAATTTGTTGCATGATTCGGAGCAGGGTCATGCGCCGGGCGGTGGGGTCCGGTCCGGGGTCTTTGCGTTGACGAAGTCCTGGCCGTCCGAGTTCTAGGCAGAATTGTTCGAGTGTGCCTCTCCCGCGGAGCGTGTGGTGGCGCTCCCAGAACGACAGGAAGCATTTCATGGAACTTCTCGAACTCGAATTCTCCCGCGAAATCCATCCGGTGGATGTTATCGAGCAGGTGGCGCACAACAACGATTGGTCCTTCGAGCGGGCCGGCGATGACGAGATCTCGATCTCGGTCGCCGGAAGCTGGACCGACTACCACGTTTCATTCTCCTGGATGGAGGACTACGAGGCGCTGCACCTGGCCTGCGCTTTCGACATCAAGGTGCCTGAGGCGCGCGCGCTCGAGGTGATGCGGCTGCTTTCGCTGATCAACGAACAGATGCTGTTTGGGCATTTCGACCTCTGGGAGCAGGAAGGCGCCATCATGTTCCGCCAGTCGCTGCTGCTGGCCGGTGGGGTTGAGCCGTCGAGCCAGCAGGTCGAGGTGCTGCTGTCGTCGGCGCTGGAAGCCTGCGAATGCTATTTTCAGGCCTTCCAGTTCGTCGTCTGGTCGGGGACTTCGGCCAAGGACGCGCTGGCCGGCGTGCTGTTCGAAACCTACGGAAACGCCTGACCGTCGATGGGTTCGAGCAACGCGAGAAAAACCGAGATCAGCTTCGCCGATTTCGACCGCGTCGACATCCGCGCCGGCACGATCGTCGAGGCCGAGCCTTTTCCCGAGGCGCGCAAGCCGGCGATCAAGTTGAAAATCGATTTCGGTCCCGTGATCGGGGTGAAGAAATCCTCGGCCCAGATCACGAAATACTATACACCTGAAAGCCTGATCGGCCGGCAGGTGTTCGCGGTGGTCAATTTCCCGCCGCGTCAAATCGGGCCATTCATGTCGGAAGTGCTGACGCTCGGTTTTCCCGATGAAGAGGGCGCCGTCGTCCTCGGCGCGATCGAGCACAAGGTGCCGGACGGCGGCAGGTTATTCTAACTGCGGTTTGCTCAGGCGGCCAGTTTTCGCGTGGTACCCAGTGCTCCTTCGACCGTTTCCATGAACATTTCTGCACAGGCCTTCCAGCTGTAGCGCATAGCACGTTGCCGCGCCTCGGTGCGGTCGACGAGAAGCGCGGCGAGCGCTGCTTGCCTCAGCTCTTGCGAGACTGCGCCGCCTATGCCGTCGCCCACAATATCGATCGGCCCGGTGACGGGATAGGCTGCGACAGGCGTGCCGCTGGCCAACGACTCGATAATGACGTTGCCGAATGTGTCGGTGCGGCTGGGGAAGACGAAGACGTCGGCCGAGGCGTAGATCTCGGCCAGTTCGTCGTTCGGGCGATGGCCGAGAAAATGGGTATCGGGATATCTGGCCTTCAGCTTCGCCAATTCCGGCCCTTCGCCGACAACCACCTTGCTGCCGGGCAGGTCCAGGTCGAGGAAAGCCGGCAGGTTCTTCTCGATCGCGACGCGGCCGACGCAGAGGAAGATCGGTCCCGGAAGCCCCAGGTCCTTTCTTTTATCCGGCCGAAAATGATCGGTATCGACGCCACGCGTCCATGGCCGAAGCTTGGTGAAGCCGCGTGCCGCAAGATCGTCGGCAAGCGACTGGGTGGCGACCAGCGTGCCCTGTCCTGAATTATGGAAATCGCGCAGCCAGCGATAGGCCCATGCTTCTGGCACCGGCAGACGCGCGCTCAGATATTCCGGAAAACGTGTGTGATAGCTGGTCGTGAACGGACGGCCGGCGTTGCGGCAGTAGCGCCGCGCCATAATGCCGAGCGGTCCTTCGGTGACGATATGGATGTGATCCGCCTTGCGTGCCTCGATCAGCTGCGCCACGCGGTGCGGCGTCGTCAGCGCCAGCCTGATGTCGGGATAGGTCGGCAGAGGCAGGGTGCGAAAGATGTTCGGCGTCAGGAAGTCCGTCTCGACATCGAAGGATTTCAAAGTCTCCGAGAGGCGCTCCAGCGTGTGGACGACGCCGTTGACTTGCGGGCGCCAGGCATCGGTGACCATCAGGATGCGCATGGCGGTCCCTTGGCGGAGAGCTTGATTGCTTTGCCGCGATGCCTGAACGGCGACCACGCCGCCGCTCTGGCCTCGCACCAGCGCACCCGGGCAGGCGCGGGGTCGAAATGAGGCCGCAGGGCCGAATCAATCAGGATCGCGCGCTTCATTGGCGCTCTTCACCATGGTTTCATGACGGGCGGATGAAGGCCGGCCTCGCTCCCGTCAAGCCGGAACCTTGATCACCGCCCGCAGGCCGCCGAGCGGGCTGCGTTCGAGGACGATGTCGCCGCCATGGCTGCGGGCAATGTCGCGTGCGATGGAAAGGCCAAGGCCGGTGCCGCTGGCGTCGAGGTTGCGGGCCTCGTCCAACCGCACGAAAGGCTTGAATACATCCTCCCGCTTTTCGGGCGGAATGCCCGGACCGTCATCGTCGATAGTGACGAGCAGCGAACCGCGTCCATGATTGGCATTGATCTCCACCGTCTTGGCATAGCGGAATGCATTGCCGACGACGTTGGACAGCAGCCGGGCAAAGGCATTGGGGCGCACATGGACATGCGGATCGCCGGCAAGCACGGTCGACAGCTTGCGCTTGCGCAGCGCGGCTTCCTCGCGAAGCTTGTCGAAGAAGGCTTCGAGGTCGAACCGGCCGGCGTCTTCCGATGCTTCGCCACGTGCAAAGGCAAGGTAGCCTTCCAGCATCGACTGCATGTCGTCGATGTCCTGGTCGAGTGCCTGCGTGTCGGCCGCCTTGGTCCCGGCCAGCGCCAATTGCAGCTTGAAGCGGGTGAGGATGGTCCTCAGATCGTGACTGACGCCGCTCAGCATGGCGGTGCGCTGCTCGAGCTGGCGTTCGATGCGTTCGCGCATCTGGATGAAGGCAAAGCCGGCGCGGCGGACTTCTTCGGCACCGCGCGGGCGAAAATCGCGCGGCATCGGCCGGCCTTTGCCGAAGCTCTCGGCCGCCTCGGCCAGCGTCAGAATCGGCCGGATCTGGTTGCGCAGGAAGGGAATGGCGATCATCAGCAGCACCAGTGAGGTACCGACCATCCAGATCAGGAAAATATGGGTATTCGACGCATAGGCTTGGCTGCGGCGCACGAAGACGCGCAGCACCTTGTTCTCAAGCTGGACGCGGACCTCGACGATATTGGAATTGCCGACCGTATCGATCCAGAACGGACGGTTGATCTGGCGGGTGATCTCGGACGAAAGGATCTCGTCGAGGATCGAGAAGAACGGCTTTGGCCCGGGTGGCGGCAGTGGGTCGGGCGGCAGGAGGTCGACCTTCAACTGCATGCGATCCTGGGCGATGCGGATGACGTTGGCGTAGTCGGCGTCGTGCGGATAGGTCTCTATCAGATCGATGATGGCGGCGATGTCGCGCACCGTGGCCTGCGACAGGCGCTGCGTCACGGTCTGCCAATGGCGCTCCATGAAGACAAAGGCGACGACCGACTGCAGCATGATCATTGGCGCGATGACGATGATCAGCGAGCGGGCATAGAGCCGCTTCGGCATGTAAAGCGACACCAGGCGCCAGAAACGGTTCCAAGCGCGCGGCACGGCCTTCAGCGCCCGCGTCGCGCGGGCGCTCAAGCCGCCATCTTCCGGCCGTTCGAGTTGCGTGGTCGCCATTCGTCTTTTCGCTCACCGGCGGCCCAGCAAAGGACCGCTGTCGGCGGCATTCTATTCCACGCTGAGCCGATACCCAATACCGCGCACGGTCTGCAGCCAGACCGGATTGGACGGATCGCGTTCGATCTTGCGGCGCAGCCGGTTGATCTGGACGTCGATCGTGCGCTCGCCGACCTCGGACTCGTCGCCGACAAGCTCATGCCGCGGTATCGTTTCGCCGGCACGCGCAGCGAAGATCGCCAGGATTTCCTGCTCGCGGTCCGTCAGCTTGAGCGCCTCGCCGCCGCGCTTCAGCTCACGCCTGGCGATCTGGAAGGTATAGGGGCCGAAGACCAGCTGTTCGACCTTGGGCGTCGTCGCGGGGCCGCCGCGGCGCAAGATATTGTTGATGCGCAGGATCAGCTCGCGCGGGTCGAACGGTTTTGGCAGATAGTCGTCGGCGCCGGCCTCGAGCCCGGTGATCCGGCTGTCGGTTTCGGACAGTGCGGTGAGCATCAGGATCGGTACGTTTTTTTCCGCCCGCAGCGCCTTGGTGAGATCGACGCCGCTTTCACCCGGCATCATGACGTCGAGCACGATCAGATCGAAATCGAGGCCGGTGAGCTTGCGCCGCGCCTCGCCGGAATTTCCGGCAACGGTGACGCGAAAACCGTTTTCGGTCAGATACTGTTTCAGAAGATTGCGGATTCGGGTGTCGTCGTCGACCACCAGCAGATGCGGCGCGTCGTCTTCCGGTGCTGTCGGATGATCAACCCTCTCAATGGTCTCCATGGCTTTTCCCTGACATCTTTGCGGGCACAATGTCGATCTGCGCCCTTAGTTCCGGATTGACCATTGCCTCAAGGAACCGTTCGATAACGGCGCGTTCGGTGGCTCCGGAATCCTCCAATGCAGCATGGATGCGGCGCGACTGTGGCCGCGCCAGTGCCAGCGCCAGCGCACGGCCCTTGGCCGTCGGATAAAGCTCGCGCTGGCGGCGGTCGCGAGGGCCCTGCAATTGCACGATATGGTCGGTGTCGATCAGTTGCTTGAGCACGCGCGCCAGGCTCTGCTTGGTGATCTTGAGCACGTCGAGGAGCTCGGCGACCGTCAGGCCGGGCCGGCGATTGACAAAATGCAGAACCCGGTGATGAGCACGGCCAAAACCGTAGTCGGCCAGGATCTGGTCCGGATCGGAGGTAAAGTCGCGATAGGCGAAGAACAACAACTCGATGATGGCGAAATCGATGCCATCCTCGTCGGTGATCGCCGTCCTGATCGGCTCTGCGGCTGCGTGGCTCGTCATCTTTTCTCCGTGTGAAGCAGGAAATTATGTCAGCACTATTGACGTATTTTCCGCGCGATGGTAATTTTTGGCAAGCTTTTCGGCGGATTGCGAACGAAAAGGCAAACGAAGCCCTTTTTTCCGGAACTTCCTGAGTTTGCCAGACCTTAAATATCCGCCTACGCTTTGAGACAATGGCCGCCCGCGGCGGCCGAGGCGAAACACGCAACGACACAATGATGTGCGGGCTGCCGCCCGCGGGAGGTTACCATGGCATCCGTTCCCTTCGACCAACTGGACGGCTTTATCTGGATGAACGGCGAATTCGTCAAATGGGCCGCCGCCAAGATCCACGTCTTGACCCACGGGCTGCACTACGCCAGCGCGGTATTCGAGGGCGAGCGCGCCTATGGCGGCGAAATTTTCAAGCTGACCGACCACACCGAACGCCTGCATGAGTCGGCGCGCCTGCTTGGCTTCAAGATACCCTACTCGGTCGCCATGATCGACGACGCCTGCCGCACGCTGTTGAAGAAGCAAGGTTTCCAGGACGCCTATGTCCGGCCGATCGCGTGGCGCGGCAGCGAACAAATGGGCGTTTCGGCGCAGAACAGCCGGATCAACTGCGCCATCGCCATCTGGCAGTGGCCGAGTTATTTCGACCCGGCGCAGAAGCTGAAGGGCATCCGCCTCGACATGGCCGAATGGCGCCGCCCCGACCCGCGCACCGCACCGTCGAAATCGAAGGCGGCCGGCCTCTACATGATCTGCACCATATCCAAGCATGCCGCCGAGGCCAAGGGCTATGCCGACGCCATGATGCTCGACTGGCGTGGCCAGGTGGCGGAAGCGACAGGCGCCAACATCTTCTTCGTCAAGGACGGCAAGATCCATACGCCCAAGCCCGATTGCTTCCTCGACGGCATCACCCGCCGCACGGTCATCGGCCTTGCCAAGGACCGCGGTTTGGAGGTGATCGAGCGCGCCATCATGCCGGAAGAGCTTGAAGGCTTCCAGCAGTGCTTCCTCACCGGGACAGCGGCCGAGGTGACGCCGGTTTCGGAGATCGGCCCGTACCGATTCGAGGTCGGTGAGATCGCCAAGACGCTGATGAATGACTATTCTGCAGCCGTTCAACCCAACCACGCGATTGCTGCAGAATAACGAAAGTCACAGCTTTTTTATCAAGTAGGGGCGGTTTTCGGGCCGCCCCTTTTATTTAAGCGTTTGCGCATTTGACTTTCGTCCAATTCGGCGTCTCATGATGGCGTCGGCCCGGGAGGCTGGCAGCTATGGAGGGATTGGAAATATGGATATGAACACGCTTCTTCCGATCATTATTCAGGTGATTACGGGTATCATCGGTGGTCAGGCGGTGGGCGCGGCTATCAAGACGGCGGCGATGGGTCAGCTTCCCAAAATCCTGGGCGGCGCTGTTGGCGGCGTCGGCGGGGCGGCCATCCTCAGCAGCCTGCTGGGCGGTGGGGCGGTCGATCCGGCAGCAGCCGCCACGGCGGCAGGGGCCGGCAGCGCGTTGAACATTCCCAACATCGTTGGCGGTGCCGGCGGCGGCGCCATCCTGACCGGCATCATCGGTGCGGTCATGAACGCGATGAAGAAATAAGCTTTCGACGTTTCAGGCTTTTCAAATGGGCGGCTTCGGCCGCCCATTTCGTTTGCCGTTTGCGGGAGCGGTGGACGCCGTCCGCGTGTGTCTCTACATCAGGGCCTGATTCAACAAGGTTAGAGCTTTCCTGACGCGTTCGAGGGCGCGCGCGGAGCTCCGACAGTGTGAAAGGACAAATATGGGTCAGCTCAACGCCGGCATCGTGCCGGTCACGCCGTTCCAACAGAACTGCACCATCCTCTTCGACATGGACGACAGACAGGGCGTCGTCGTCGATCCGGGCGGCGACATCGACAAGGTGCTGGCGGCGCTCAAGGACAATGCGATCACTGCCGGCGCGATCTGGATCACGCATGGCCATATCGACCATGCCGGCGGGGCCATGGAACTGAAGGAGGCGCTCGATATCGAGATCATCGGCCCGCATGCCGCCGACCGGCCGCTGCTCGCCAATCTCGAGAACCAGGCGAAGCGCTACGGCATCACCGATCCCGTGCGCAACTGTGTCCCCGACCGGTTCCTTGCCGAGGGCGAGACCGTTTCGTTTGGCTCACAGGTGTTTGAGGTATTCCATTGTCCGGGCCACGCACCCGGCCACGTCGTCTACTATAACCGGGCGGCGAAGTTCGCCCATGTCGGCGACGTGCTATTCCGCGGTTCGGTCGGCCGCACCGACCTGCCGGGCGGCGACCACGCCGCGCTGATCGCCTCGATCAAGGAGAAGCTGTTGCCGTTGGGCGACGACATCGGCTTCATCTGTGGCCATGGTCCCGGCGGCCGTTTTGGTGAGGAGCGGCGGAGCAATCCTTATTTGGTCTAAAGCCGGCCTGGTCTGAAACCGCGAAAAACAAAAAGCGCCACCCACCGGGCAGCGCTTTTGTTCCAGAGGGGAAACTGTCTCAGTTGGCAGTGCAGAAATGCTGTTCGCCGTCATAGCCGGTGAACGTGCCGGTACGCGCGTTGAAGCTCTGGTAGCGGTCCGAGCAGTATTCATACCAGCCGCGGGTCCACGGCTCCGCATAGCTTTCGGCATAGGCCACTCGCGGTTGTACGTAATACCGACGCACCGGGGCAGGCCGGTAGTATTCATCATCATAGGCCGGGTCGTAATAGCGGGGCTGCGGGCTGGCGAGCGCACCGCCGATCAGGGCACCGGCCGCAAGACCAAGGACGCCGGCTGCAACGGCGTCGCCGTGGCCGTGGTGGCGGCGGTGATGGCGCCATTCATCGGCACTGGCCGCAGGCAAGGTCGCAAGCGTGGTCGCAACGATCGCGGCGGACAGGATGGCAGTCTTGAAAATTCCGTTCATGTCGGTCTCCTTCGTGCCGGCCCGGGTCGTTTTCGGGGGGATGCGGTCCGGCTTTAACGAAGATTAATATGCGACCGTGGCTGAACGGGGGCTGAACGAAATTTGACCAAGCGGTTCATTTAACTGGGGTTCAAACATGCGGCAAACACCGCAGGCCAGACCGGCCCACGTCCATTCTGTCCGGGGCTGGTTCAGCCGATCGACAGGTTGACGGCTTTCGGACCCTTGCCGCGCTTGTCCGGCTCGGTGTCGAATGTCACTTTCTGCCCATCCTCAAGACCGGGAAGACCCGACGCCTGCACGGCCGAAATATGGACGAAGACATCCTTTGCCCCGTCGTCCGGCGTGATGAAGCCGAAGCCCTTGGCGTGATTGAAGAATTTGACGGTGCCGGTCTGCGGCATGGGAAGCTCCTTTGATCCCACAAGTCCAGTCTCGGGCCGGCAAATGCCCGGACGGAAATTTGTCCTTTATTTTAGTGCCATCGGCAAGAGAAAGTTTTGCGGGTGCCGGCAAGCATCCCGGAACACAAAAGGCGCGACGAAAACCGCCGCGCCTTTATAAAATTCGAGTTCACACCAAAAGCCTTGCAGCATCCTCACACACCCGAAAGGACGCGCGGCACGCCGCCGTTCAGGCGGCGCGGAGATTTACCGCTTTCGGACCCTTACCCATACGGTCGGGCTCGACATCGAAGGTGACCTTCTGACCGTCGACGAGCGTGCGCAGCCCGGAAGCCTCTATCGCCGAGATGTGGACGAATACATCCTTGGCGCCGCCATCGGGCGTAATGAAGCCGAAGCCTTTGGTAGCGTTGAAGAATTTAACGGTGCCGGTCTGGGCCATTGGGGAAACTCCTTCACCCGTGTCAGTCTTGGTGGTTCCGCCCGCCGCCTGGCGCCGTGGGCAAGTCCCGGTGGTTGCTTCGGCAGTCATGCATTGGCGCATGGTAAAACCCCCCGCCGAAAACGGGGCTGTCAGAGATTCACAGTATCGGGGAAAGGTCGTCCAAAACGTTCCGCTCTCCGGGTCGCAAATGCCCGAACACAAAATTTATCGCACGGAAACGTGATGCTTGCAAGATAGAGCCGCGGGCGGCCCAACAGGCGCATCCCGACGCATCGCACCGATAGAACTGGTTCTCCGCGCGGTCATCGGCCAGACGCAACCCAGGCATGGTCCAGCAAGCTGGGCCGGTGCTGTTTTGGACTTGCGCCGGCAACCCGCCTTGGTTTGCATGCGCCAGGCTACAAACGGGGGTTGCATTTGGCAGCAGAATGGCGAGATTGACGAGGATCGGCCCGATGCAGGCGCGATTATGCGGGGGCGGGAGTTTCGAGGGAGGGAATATTCATGCGGCTTCTTGCGGCAATCTTCTCGCGGCAGGGTTTTTCCATCTTGTTCCTGTCGGCAATTCTTGCGGCCTGCACCGTCGTGGTCGACGAGGGGCCAGGGCCGCGCCCGCCACGGCCGGGGCTGCAATTCTGCACCAGGCAATATGACCCGGTCTGCGCCCGGCGCGGCGGCGACCGCCAGACCTTCGCCAATGCCTGCCTTGCCGAACGGGCCGGATACCGCATCATTCGCGAGGGCGAGTGCCGCGGCGGTGGTGGCGGCGGTGAGGAGCAGACATTCTGCACCCGCGAATACCGCCCGGTCTGCGCTCGTCGCCATGGCGAGCTGCGCACATTCCCCAACGAATGCGAAGCCCGCGCGGCGGATTATCGGGTGGTCGATGATGGGCCGTGCTAGCGCACCGGCCTCACTGTTCGTCCGGATAGGCACCATCGGCGGGGCCGACGTAGAGCTCGGCGCCGTCCTCGTTGGAGATGCGCAGGCGATCGGGGATCTGCGGCATCATCAGCGTGTGAAGCAGCGTGGCGGCGCCTTGCAGGGCGGCGCGCAGGTTCGGTGCCTCCAGCGACACTCGATCGAGTATCGCTTCGTCGGCATCGCGCGAGCGGTAGAACTCGATGACGAAGTTCAAGCACGCCTCCAGGCAGATTGTCGTGCGATCGAACCCTAGCCTTTGGACTTGGGTTTCACAGCGGTCTCCGCCTGCTTGACCGCCGAGCCGAAGGGCGAGGCCGGTTTTGCCGCCACCTTGTCCTTCTTGGGCTTGCGTGTCTCGCGATTGCTGCGCTGTTGACCCTTGGCCATTTTCTGATCCCTTATACGTGTTGCGGATTGCTTTCGGCTCAGTTGGCCGGGTTGTCGACCGGTTCGAGATTGTCTTCCGTGGTGACCCGCTCATAGGTCTCCTGATCGCTGCGAATGCGATATTGCGGCGAGCCGTCCTTGACCGGCAGCCGGCTCTTTATCTGGAACAGCTCCGCGGTCTTTTGGGCAAGGCCGGTGCGGCTCTTCATGCGAACAGTCTGGCCGACGGTGAAGATATGCGAGGGCGTGTCCGTGCGCCGCGCACTCTGCTGGAAGCGGATCATGTGGCATTCTCCTGGTCGTGCCGAAGCGCTGCTTCGAGTTCGGCGTAGTCGACGGCGACAAGCCGGCCGGTCGGGCTTTTCACCGTCCTTGCCGGCAGATGGATGAAGGTGGCGACGCGGCGCCAGGCAAGCCACGACATGCCGTCGATCAGTTCCTCGTCGTGGTCGATGTCATAGTCGCCGGCCGGCTGCATGCCATCCAGGCCGCCAAGCACGAAAGGTGCCGCGAAATGCGCGATGGAATGAGTGGTGCGGGCAGACATTCTCGTGCCTTGAAGTTTCTTTCCGGCCTGGCTCCGGAAGCGGAGCCTGCATTGCGGTACCAGGTGTCGGCGATTTGGATCAGTTTGGCGGGCCGAGAACCCTGACGCCGCGAGGGCCCAAGCATGACCCAAAAACGGTTTCATACCATTAGTCCGAAAATGCGGCTTATTCAAGAAGATTCCGGCCTCTTACCCCTACCAACGCAAAATTACTTTTCTATAGTTATTTGCAGAACGATGATACGATCCCGGTGCACCTCAAAAATTGTTTGAAGAACTTCCGGAAAAATTCCTCCGGCATTTGTATTTATTTAGGTGTGAAAGGAAGAGAGTCATGAATTCCGCAAGAACACCGGATGTCCCGACAGTTGCAGTCAATCCCGTCGCAAAGCCGATAAAGGTTATGTCGCCACGCCTCACGATAAGAAGCGACGAGGCGGCAAGGCGAAGGCTTGCCGATACCGACGGCACGGTGCGGCGGGCGCGCCAGCTTGCCGAAAGCAACCGCCTGATTTGACGCGCAGCCATGACACTCAATTTTCCCAATCCCAGCCGCTCCTACGACGCGGCGGCCAAGCGCATTCGTTTCGTTGGCCATGACGGCATGTTCGAAGTCCCGTTCTTCGTCGAGGTTGCGGCACTTTCGGCGGCAAACCCGGCCGCAAGCGGAGCCGAGGCCGAATTTCTCAGTGCCTTCGACGCCAAGCGTTCGTCGATCCACGATATTGCGCGCGAAGCCTACTCGCATGGCCGCAGGAACATGTATGTGCTGACGCCGGCCGACTTCCGCTAGTTTGGGGTTTGCTCCATAGTGCCCGTCGTCTGCTCTTGCACGCGCCGCAGCGATGGCCTAGATCGCGGCAGGCGGACAACACGGCAGGTTTCCCATCAACAGAAATCCGAGACAACCGGCAGGCGCACGTTACGGCTCAGGCGGGCAGCCGCCGCTGGGGCTCGACCAGTACGTGCAGCAGGCGCTGCAGCTGCACCAGGCGGGGCGCCGGCAGGAGGCCGAGGCGCTTTACCGTCAGGTGCTGGCGCAAAAGGCTAACCACTCGGCCGCCGCGCATTTCCTCGGGCTTCTGCTGCACCAGACCGGGCGCAGCGCCGAGGGGCTGGCGCTGATCGAACAATCGGTTCGGCTGCAGCCGAACAATCCGGATTTCCTCAACAATCTCGGCACCGTGCTGCGCGACCTCGGCCGGGTCGCGGCCGCAGCCGATCTCTTCCGCAAGGTGGTGGCAACCAGGCCGGACCAACTGGCGGCGCGCGACAATCTCGGCTCGTCGCTGAAGCAGCTCGGCCAATTCGAAGGCGCCGAGGATATTTATCGCGGTACGATCGGTCGCAACCCGTTCCATGTCCGCGCCCGTGTCGGGCTTGCCGAGACGCTGCAGGAAGCGGGCCGGCTGGATGAGGCATTAGCTGTTTTTCGCGAGGCGCTGACGATCCGGCCGAAGGATGCCGATCTTTTGCATGGCCTGGGTGTCGGGCTGATGGAAAAGGGCAGTCTCGACGAGGCTGCGGATCTTTTCAGGCAGGCGCTGGCGGTGAATCCCGGCATGGCAAGGGCCTGGCTAATGCTCACCCAGGTCAAGCGCCAGAAGGAGCGCGACGCCGAGCTTGCCCGCATGGAGGCGGAGCACGCCAAGGCGCCGCAAGGCAGCCTGCCGCGCATGCAGCTTTCCTTCGGCCTCGGCAAGGCCAATGACGACCTCAGGGATTATGGTCGCGCCTTCGACTATTTCGCCGAAGGCAACGCGATCCGCCGCCAGGGCATCGACTACGACGCCGGCAAGACGCGCGGCGAGTTCGAGGCGATGAAGGCGGTGTTCGACAAGGCCTTTTTTGAAAAGCACAGGCCGAGCGGGATTACCGACGACACGCCGGTCTTCATTGTAGGCATGCCTCGTTCCGGCACCACGCTGGTCGAGCAGATCATCGCCAGCCATCCGAAGGTCTACGGCGCCGGCGAGCTCGGCATATTGAAGACGGCGGTCGGCAAGCAGTTTCCGCTCAGCATGAAGGGCGGCTTTCCCTGGGGCATCGCCGACATGTCCGATAAGGCCTATGCCGAGGCCGGCCAGGCCTATCTCGATATGCTGCACGCCCGCTATCCCGGGTTCCGGCACGTCACCGATAAGATGCCCGGCAATTTCCTGTTGGTCGGTTTCATCCACATGATGCTGCCGCAGGCCAAGATCATCCATTGCGCGCGCGATGCGGCGGCGACCTGCCTGTCGATCTACAAGGTGCACTTCCGCGGCGACAGCCACCGCTACGGCTACGATCTCGGCGAACTCGCCGATTTCCACAATCTCTACACCGACATCATGGCGCACTGGCACGCCGTGCTGCCTGATGTCGTGCACGACGTTCGCTACGAGGATTTCGTCGCCGACCAGGAAGGCCAGTCGCGAGCACTGATCGCCCATCTCGGCCTGCCATGGGACGACGCCGTGCTGTCGTTTCACCGGACCGACCGGCCGGTGCGCACGGCGTCCGCCGCGCAAGTGCGGCAGCCGATGTATCAGGGCTCGGTCGATCTGTGGAAGCGCTATGGCGACCGGCTGAAGCCGCTGCTCGACAGGCTGGCTTAGAGCGCCGCTGGGCCTTAAAAGCGCGTCGCGCTCGATCGGCCTCATGCGACGCGCTTTAGATCCTTGTTTTTATGCATGTCGTTATCGCAAAACCGCTGCGCGACATGCATCAAAGCTCCATAAACGGCTGAAAGCCGCCGAAGATCATGCGCTTGCCGTCGAACGGCATCGTCGACCAGTCCGACTTGATGCGTGGGTCGGCCATCACCTTGGCCATCACCGCGTCGCGGCTCTGCCGCGATTCATAGACGACCCACGAGAAGATGACGACCTCGTCGTCCTTGGCCTGCACGGCGCGCGGGAACGAGGTGATCTCGCCATAGGGCACGTCGTCGCCGACGCATTCGACATAGGCAAGCGCCCCGTGCTCCTTCCAGACGGCGCCGGCGGTTTCCGCCAGCTTCTTGTAGGCATCGAGCTTTGCCTTCGGCACGGCAAGTACGAAACCATCGACATAAGACATCTGATTTCCTCCATGCGATTGTTTTCCGCCCTCTTGAGCGGTGATTTCCGGTACATACCTGTGTGGGGATCCTAAGCCGCTTTCACCGGCGCGTTCATTGCCCATTCGACGCCCAACGGATCACGCATATTGCCCCAGCGGTCGCCCCAGAACATCACCTGTAGCGGCATGACGACCTCGCAGCCGGCATCGACAGCGCGCTTCCACCAGTCGTCGATGTCGTCGCTGCCGAGATGGAGCTGCATGGTGTAGCCCTGCGGCTTCACCGCGGCCATTCCGTGCTCGGGATAGAAATCGGAAATCATCAAGGTCGAGCCGTTGATGTGGAGATGGATATGCATGGTGCGGCCTTGTTCGTCCGGCGGATAGGCAAAGACCTGCTCGGCACCGAAGGCCTTTTGGTAAAATTCGGCGGCTTTGAAAGCGCCGTCCAGCTGAAGGTAGGGCGTCAATCCGCCAAGAACTTTAGCGGCGGGCTGGGTCTGCGGCTGGTCATTCATGTCATTCTCCTCTTTGCGTCTGGTTGGCCTTGCGAACCACAGGACGAACGAGACGGCGACGATCCTACACGGCCAATGCTTTTTTCAGATGTCGGGTTCGAAATGGTGCTTTGCTGCAACGGCGGCGCCTTCATCCTTCGATGCGAATCCGCGGGCTGTTTTGCGCGTCGACGATGATTTCCGGCCAGCCGATGTCTTTGCGCAACTCGATCGGCAATGACAGGATGGCGCGTTCGCTGCGGTAACGGGCACGAGCCGCCGAGTAACGGGTCACGGCGCGGCCTATGGATGACAGAACAGACATGATGCTTTCTCCTCGATTGGCGCCGGCATCACCGTGTCGGCGTCCCAAGGACGTGGCATGAGATCATGATCCGACAGAGCGCCGGAACTTTTTTGCGCAAGACGGGCTCAAGCGGCTGGCGGACGCGCGGACGGGCAGGTCAACCGGAAGCTCTGCTGCCTGCCATCTGTGTGAAAGCGCAGTCGGCCACTCCGTTTCGGAATGGCTTCCCGCGATCCTTCAACCGCCCGTTTCCGCCACTTCCCGGAAGAAGCCTTCCGGGTCGTCGACCTCGGTCAGCCGCCGCTTCTCTATCAGCCAGAAGCGGTTGCCGATGGCGCGGATGAAGGAGCGGTCGTGCGAGGCGAGCAGGCAGCTTGCCTCATGCTCCAGCAGCTCTGCCTCCAGCGCTTCCTGGCCGTCGATGTCGAGATGGTTGGTCGGCTCGTCGAGCAGATAGAAGTTGGGATTGGCGAGCCTGAGCGCCAGCATCATCAGACGCGCCTTCTGCCCGCCGGACAGCACGCCGATCCGACGCTCCTGCATATCGATGCTGACGCCGGCGCCCGCCAGCAGCGAGCGGGCGCGCTGCTCGCCGACGTCGAATTTGCGCGAGAGCATCGCCAGCGGCGTGTCATCGCCGTCGATGCCGGACAGCGCCTGGTCGCTATGACCGAGCACCGTCGACGGCGTCACCTTCAGGTTTTGCGCTGCCGTCTGCGGCTCGACGATGGCGTTCCGGACCAAGCCGATCAGCCGTGACTTGCCGACGCCGTTGCGGCCAAGCAGGACAATGCGGTCGCCTTGGCAGATGTGGCGCTTGCCGGTCCTGAACAGCAGCGTGCCGTCAGGTGTTTCGACCGCCAAATCGTCCAACGTGATCAACACCTTGGCGTGCGTGCCGCGATTGGCGAGCTTGATGGCGCCCGCCGATTTTTCGCGATGCGCGGGTGTTGCGACCTCCTCGAGGCGCTGGGCGCGCTGGTTCAGTTGCCTGGTCTTGACCGTCAAAAGATCGCTGCCGGAATTGATGCCGATATTGTTCAGCTTGGCCGCTTGCCGGCGCAACTGCTGCGCCACCTTCATGTCGCGCTGGAACTTGCGCTCGGTCGAGGCATCGACCTCATCCAGTGCAAGCCGCGCCCGCGAATAGGGCAGCGAAAACACCGGCGACAGTTCCGGGCGCAGGAACAGGGTCCGGTTGGTCGTCGCGTCGAGAAACGCGCGGTCGTGGCTGGCGATGACGACAGGCACCTCGCGCGGCAACGCGTTCAGCCAGGTCTCAAGCTGGCTGATCCTGGCGAGGTCGAGGTGATTGGTCGGCTCGTCGAGAAGCAGGACGTCGGGATCGGTGACCCAGACGCGGGCGATCAACGCCAGCCTTTGCCAGCCGCCGCTCAGCGCCTGCATCGGCCGCTTGCGCATCGGTTCCGGCACGTCGAGGGAATCAAGAACCACATCGACACGCCATTGCTCGCTATCGACCTGTTCGGCCGGCAAGGCATCAGCTACCGCCTGCCGGAAGCTGCGGCTGGCCAGCGCCGCCGGGACGACTTGCTCGACATAGCCAACGAGCAGGCCGCGCGTGCGGGTGATGTCGCCGGAAGTCGGTTCCATTTCGCCGGTCAGGCATTTGAGCAAAGTGGATTTGCCGCGCCCATTGGCGGCGACGATGCCGAGCCGGTCGCCGGTGCCGATGGTGAGGTCGAGATTGGAGAAAAGCGGCGCACTCATGGTGACGCCGAGGGATTTGAGGCTGATCAGGGCCATTTGGGTTTCTCTGGTCTGCCCGGAATACAATTCCGGTTCGATGCACTTTGACGGTGCGCAGGCTGGCCATCAGGCTCGGCGTTGCGGCACCACGAAGGGCAGACCAAGAAAATCGAAGCGGGAAAGAAACCCGGACCGTCTCTGGTCAGCCCTGCAAGCTAGCTCGCAGGGCAGAAATCGGGCCACGCTGACGATGGTGACGAAAAAACGTAAACACGTGAGCCCTCCTTCCAGTCAAGACGTTGAGTGTGCGGGAGCGATTACACCAAAGGCGGGCTTGGTGGCAAGTGGTGCGTTCGGCTGGTTGCACTCTGTTGATTTAAGCAACGGTCGGTGTGCGTTCCCTAGACGCCGTTGGCCGCCCAAATTTGGCGAATGTCGCGATCAGTCTTGCTCAGGGCAGCATCGCCTTCTTTAGTGGAGCCATCGCCGGCAAAGTAAGCAATCCCGAGCGCTGCCCGCTGGCCAGAGTAACGCCCAATTTCTTCCATTATGGCAGTAGCTTCGCGCCACGGCACTGGCTCGTCCTGAATGAGAGCTCGTGCGCACCTAAGCAGTGGCGTTTTCAGCGGATGATCGGATGCCAGTGCCCATTCATCGACAAGCTCAAGCAATCTTTCTTTCAAAACTGTGTTGCCGAATGGTGGGCGACATAGCTCGTGGAGAACACAAAAGGCTGCGTTGAGCGAGATCGACCACCCTTGCGCGATTATGGCCGAAGCGGAACCTGCCTCCGCATATGGAAAGCGAGTATCGATCGACAGTTCAAAAGGTGTTTCAGCGGCGTTGTTTTGAAGCAGCATTATCCCATTGTCTCAGGCCGAACGGACGCACTAATGTCGCCAGCCGAACCTACCGTCCCGGCCGACCCGTCTTGCCGGGGCGGCGCTTTTCGCGGCGAGTATCGGCGGGATCCTCGTAGGAGCCGATACCACTGCGCTGGCGGACAACGGGCTTGTCGGAATCGTTGCGATCCTTCGCGCCCCCCTCTGCCCTGCCGGGCATCTCCCCCACACGGGGGGAGATTGCCTGTGGCTTTGCCGGCACCTTTCCTTCGATCGGCTTTTCTGTGCGCCGCACGGTCATCTCATCGAGCGAATTCTTCTTGAACAGCGGTTTTGTCGAGTCACCGGGGATGCCGAAATCGGAGCCGTGCGCTTCTTCGGCCGACTGTTTCTTGAACAGCGAACGGGACACTGCGCCTGACGGCGTCGTCATGTCGGTGCCAGGCCCCATATCGTCCAGCGACGGCTTGGCAAACAGCGGCTTCTTCACCGGTACGGCGCCGTCGGCGCCCATTTCGTCGAGCTCCGGCTTGCGGAAGAGGTTGGGCCGTGCAGCCTTGGCTGCCTCTTCGGCGGCACGTGCCTCGTCGAGCTTGCGGAAACGCTCCTGTTCCTCTGATGTACGATGTTTGGCCACGCCCTTGTTGTGCTTGCCCTTTTCGCGGCCCGAGACCGGGCTTTCCATGTCGGCATATTTGGCCAAAGGATCGTCGGAGATGGACAGTTCCATCTCGCGCAGCCGCTTGATCTCGTCGCGGATGCGGGCCGCCTTCTCGAAATCGAGGTTGGCGGCGGCGTCGCGCATCTGCTTGTCCATCGCGTCGAGATGGGCTTTCAGATTGTTGCCCATCATCGCGCCGGCGCTGTCGGTGAACTGCGAGATGTCGGCGCGGACATGGTCCTTCTCGTAAACCGAGTCCAGGATGTCCGAAATGCGCGACTTGACCGATTCCGGGGTGATGCCGTTGGCCGCGTTCCACTCCATCTGCTTTTCGCGACGGCGGTTGGTCTCGGCCATCGCCCGCTCCATTGAGCCGGTGATCTGGTCGGCATAGAGGATGACCTTGCCGTCGACGTTTCTGGCGGCGCGGCCGATGGTCTGGATCAGCGATGTCTCGGAGCGCAGAAAACCTTCCTTGTCGGCATCGAGAATGGCGACGAAGCCGCATTCGGGAATGTCGAGGCCTTCGCGCAACAGGTTGATACCGACCAGCACGTCGAAGGCGCCGAGGCGCAGATCGCGCAGGATCTCGATACGCTCCAGCGTGTCGATGTCGGAGTGCATGTAGCGCACGCGAATGCCTTGCTCATGCAGATACTCGGTCAGGTCCTCGGCCATACGTTTGGTCAGCACGGTGACCAGCGTGCGGTAGCCGGCCTTGGTGGTCTCGCGGATTTCGCCCACCACATCGTCGACCTGCGTCTTGGCCGGGCGCACCTCGACCGGCGGGTCGATCAGGCCGGTCGGGCGGATGACCTGCTCGGCGAAAACACCGCCGGACTGCTCCATCTCCCAGCCGCCGGGCGTTGCCGAAACCGCGACGGACAGCGGGCGCATGGCGTCCCACTCCTCGAAGCGCAGCGGCCGGTTGTCCATGCAGGACGGCAGGCGGAACCCGTACTCGGCCAGCGTCGCCTTGCGGCGAAAGTCGCCGCGATACATGCCGCCGATCTGCGGTACGGTGACGTGGCTTTCGTCGACAAAGACCAACGCATTGTCGGGGATGTATTCGAACAAGGTCGGCGGCGGATCGCCCGGCTGGCGGCCGGTCAGATAGCGCGAGTAATTCTCGATGCCGGCGCAGGAGCCGGTCGCCTCAAGCATCTCCAGGTCGAAGCGGGTGCGCTGCTCCAGCCGCTGCGCCTCCAGCAACCGACCGGCCCGTTCGAGTTCGACCAGCCTATGCTTGAGTTCTTCCTTGATCGACTTGATGGCCTGGTTCAAGGTCGGGCGCGGCGTCACATAGTGCGAATTGGCGTAGATCTTGACGCTCTTCAGCTCGCCGGTCTTTTGGCCCGTCAGCGGATCGAATTCGGTGATCGCCTCGATCTCGTCGCCGAACAACGAGATGCGCCAGGCACGGTCCTCGAGGTGAGCCGGGAAGATCTCGATCGTGTCGCCGCGCACCCGGAACGAGCCGCGGACGAAGTTTATGTCCTGGCGCTTGTATTGCTGGGCGACGAGGTCGGCGAGCAACGCGCGCTGGTCTAGGCGGTCGCCGATCTGCATCTGGAAGGTCATCGCCGTATAGGTCTCGACCGAGCCGATACCGTAGATGCAGGAGACCGAGGCGACGATGATGACGTCGTCACGCTCGAGCAGCGAGCGCGTCGCCGAGTGGCGCATGCGATCGATCTGCTCGTTGATCGAGGATTCCTTCTCGATGTAGGTGTCGGTCCGGGGCACATAGGCCTCAGGCTGGTAATAGTCGTAGTAGCTGACAAAATACTCGACGGCGTTTTCCGGGAAGAATTTCTTGAACTCGGAATAGAGCTGCGCGGCAAGCGTCTTGTTGGGCGCCAGGATCAGAGCGGGGCGTTGCGTCTCCTCGATCACCTTAGCCATGGTGAAGGTCTTGCCCGAGCCGGTGACGCCGAGCAGCACCTGGGTGCGGTCGTTGCTGTTGACACCCTCGACCAGATCCTTGATCGCCGTCGGCTGGTCGCCGGCCGGCTCGAAATCCGAGACCATCTTGATGGCGATGCCGCCTTCGGATTTTTCCGGCCGGGCAGGGCGGTGCGGCGTCCACAGCACGCCGTCCTTGTGCAGCGGATTGCCGGATTCGATCAGCGCCGACAGCGCCGCGACGGTGGCGGTGACGCCGCCCGAAGCCATGGTCTCGGCCTCTTCCAGTGAGACATCGAGGCCGGCGACAGGATTGAGACCGGCCGCGGTGCGCTCCCGCGCCGAAGCCGCGCCGCCCATCGAGGTGCCGCGTGCCGTACGGCCGGGGGAAGACGAGCGCTCGGGGATCTTTTTCGCCGACTTCGCTAATTTGCCGCCGACTTTGCCGGAAACGCGCCCTTCCTTCTCGGCTTCCTGCTCGATCTGCTCGGCCCAGTCGGCGATCGAGCCGGTTAGCGGCGCGCCGGTGAGCTCGGCCTGCGGCGCTTCGGCAAAGCCGTGCAGTGGCTCCGAGGCATCGAGGAAATCGGTCAGCGGACTGCGCCGCTTGGGCGGCGATGCGCGATCGTCATTCGCCGGCGGCGGCGTTTTCTTGTCGGAGAGTCTGGCCATGGCCCGAATATGGGAGGTATCGGCCAAAATGGAAAGAGCGGAGTGCCAAGGGGCGCGAGGCACAATCCAGCTGCTGACAGAAGGGTGTCAGGAGCACCGTCCAAGTTTCCCGCTCAATTAAACCAAAGCGCAAATGTCAGAAACCCGGCGCCGCCGAATTGGCGCTGGATCTGGTTGAACTCCTCGCTGGTGAGAATCTTGCCGCGTTCGAGATAGGGCGCGATGGCCGGGCCGGTGATCGACAGCACCAGGTCGAAGGGCTTCGGCTCGTCGAAGAAGCGCTTCATGTTGATGCCTTTGTCGGCGATGCGGAAATGCGGCAGCAAGGTGCGGCCTTCCAGAAGATCCTCGGCCATGGCCAAGGCGGCGAGCCAGGCCTGCACCTGCTGCTCGCCGACGTCGAGGCCGGTGAGCGGGCTGGGGCCTTTCTGCTGCGGCCCGGGCAGCCATTCACGGTCATTGTCGGTTTCGGCGCGGATGGCTTTCCAGTCCTCGCGCGACAGCCGGATCATTTCCATGAGATGGCGGCGTGCCGCTTGCCGGCGCTCCGGCTCGACCACTTGCCAGTTGATGAGGTGCACCAGGGAGATGAAGTCGGCGAGGCGCCATTCGGACGTCAGGATGCCGCCGCCCATGCCGCCGTCCAGCGGCACGAGCGTGTCCTGAAGTGGCAGTTTGGCGTGGGGGAACAGCATGTGGAAGGAGCCGTCGAACGTGTTCCTGAAATCATGCGCCAGCCAGAAGTCGGCCTGCGCCATCAGGAACTCGGCATAGCCCTGCAGCCAATAACCGTCGGCGCGGTCGAAGCGGAACGTGAAGGCGGGTGCGGCCGCGTCTGGCGCACCGCCGCCGCGTGACAGAGACGCCATGACCGCGGCGGCACTTTCGTCCGGCGCGATCTGGCCGTCCTCGTTGAGGTCGATGCCGAGACGGGTCAGGTCGATGACCATGCCGATGTCGGCGTCGGCGGGTACCGAGCCCAGCGTGGCTGCGGATTTCTCCAACCGGTCGCGGAAGGCGACGAGAATGGCGCGGAATTGTTCGTAGGTCAGCGGCTCGGGATCGGCATTGTCCGGCACCGGCAGCCGCATCAGCGGCAGCATGAACGATTGCGGGCTTTCGAAACCGTGGCGGTGCAGACCGCCGGCCAGGATCTCCAGCGCGGTGAAGAATTCACCGGCGCCGGTGGCATAGGCCGATGCAGGATCGCCGGGCGCGGCGGCTTCCAGCGCGGCTAGCGCGCTGTCGCGCTCGGCCACGGTTTTTGCCTCGAACAGGGCCGCCGGTTCGGGAGCCGCGGCTCCGGCCGCGGACAGCGGCAGGAGAAGAACGATGGCGCCTGCCATCAGCCTGGAAAAACGCTTCATCGTGATCGCCCCTTTTGTCGCTCCGCAGTGGATCATACACGCATTTGGTTCGCGCGCCTGTAGCCCTGTGGTTCACCGATAACAGTCGAAGCTTCAATCAATCCGGCGGACGGTTTACACAGGGCAAACGATTGGGCGTCGCGTGTCGAATTATCCGCTTTCCTACAAACTGTCCTGGCTGCCCCGTTTCCTCCGGCCTTCGCTCGGCGGCGCAGCTCGCGGCTTCGCTCCGATGGCGGCAACCCTGCTCGAACCGGCGCCGGCGCGGACGGTACGGCTGGCTTTCGTCGGCGACATCTCGGCGGTGGCCAATCGCAGCGCGCCGGAATGCGATCCGGCGATCGCGGCGCTGCTCGCCTCGGCCGATCTGGTAGTCGGCAATTGCGAAAGCCCGGTGGTGGAACGGCCGAGCGCTGTTTGGGGCACAAGGCTTGGCACGCACCATGCGATGAGCGAGCGGTTTCTTGCCGAGGCGCTGGCCGCCGCCGGCATTTCGCCGGAAAGACTGGTGCTGTCGCTGGCCAACAACCATGTGCTCGACCAGGGCATTGCCGGCTTCGACGAGACCGTTGCCGCGCTGGCGCGGCTCGGCATCCGTACTGTCGGTGCTGGGGTTCCAGTCGAGCGGTTTGCCGTCGGGGCGCTGACCATCGGCCTTGCCGCCTTTACCTTGTGGCGCAATGCCGATGCGGTCCAGTTCGCGGGCCGTGTCTCGATGGCAAGCGATCCGGGACAATGGCCACGCGATACAGTTGAGAGTGTCGACCTCCTCTGCGCGGTACCGCATTGGGATTGGGAATTCCGGCATTTTCCACGTGCGAAGACGCGGGCACTGGCGCGGCTTCTGGCCGAACATGGCGTCGGCCTGGTCGCCGGACATCATGCCCATGTCGTGCAGCCGATCGAGCGGCTCGGCAAGACGCTCGTCGCCTATGGGCTCGGCGATTTCTTCGGCACCGCCTTCGCGCGCCAGCCATGGCCGGGCCGTATCGGCGCCATTCTCGTCGTCGACATCAGCGACGATCTCGACACGCGCGGGGCCATCGCCGCCTACCGGCTGCATGCCTTCATGCGGCTGCGCGCCGGCGATCATGAGCGGCTGGTCCCGGTTGAAGCGCTAGCGGGAAAATCGAGGCAAAGGGTTCTGGCCCGCCTTGATGCGATCTTCGCCGCGCGCTGACGGCTGCGCTGACGCGGTCCACAAAACCAGCTATCATGCGCTACGCGGGCAAGCTTGTGGCGGCGGGTGGGCGATGGAAACAGCGGATTTCATGCCGAGCGAAGCGGTGATCGCCGGCATCAGGAAGAACATCGAGGTCTACGAGGCCGAAAGAGCTTCGGCCCATCGCCAGACGCGCTGGCGGGTGCCGATGTTCATTGGACTGCTGCTGGTGTTGGTTGCGCTTGTGGCCTGGCTCTTCAACGGGGTTGCCGACCCGAACGAGCAGTGGTTCTCGACCCCACATGTGTTCCTCTATATCGGCGGCTTTCTGGCGGCGATCCTGCTCTATTTCCAGGCGATCAAGCCGGCGGGCAAATTGCAGCAGTCGTTCCGCAGCATGCTGCTGCCGATCGTCTTCGGCTTCATCGAGGACATGCGGTACCGGCACAATATCAAGCCGAATTCGTTCGACCGGCTGCCGCGCGAGACGGTTGGCTCGTTCAACCGGCAGTCTTTCGACGATGTTTTTTCCGGCCGCTATGAAGGGTTTCCGTTCGAGCTTTACGAAGCAGATCTCCGGGAAGGGACGGGCAAGAGCACGACGGCAGTGTTCAAGGGTGTCATCGTCGCCTTCGAGACGATCGTGCCGTTCCCGGGCACATTGGTGGCCGCGCGCCGGACCAACAAGGTCGTCGGCTTCTTCCGCGGCATCTTCGGCAGCAAGATGCAGGAACTATCCAGCGGCGTGCCGGAGCTCGATGCCGCCTACGAGTTCCGCACCGACAATATCGAGGCGGCGCAGCCGCTGGTGACCGGCCGGCTGGCGCAGGCGCTACAATGGCTCGGCGAAACCCGGCCGAACGATCCGGCACGCGTTGCGCTCAGCGGCAGCGACGGCTTTCTGCTGCTGCCGCAGGAAAGGAATTTCTTCGAGCTGCCGGATATCTCCACGCGCCTCGACTACACCAAGCATGTCGCGCCGATGATCGCCGACATGGGCGCGATCCTGGCGACAGCGGCGCTGGTGCGAAAGATCGGCGTGAAGGATGTAGAAGCCAGTTGAACTGGATTTCAGCCGTCAACAATCGAAGCCATAGTTCTGGCGATAATAGTCGGCATCATCCTTTGACATCTTTTTGAAGAGAACGCAGACAGTGAAACTTCCCACCCGGCGTCCGTTCTTCATATAGCCCCAGTCGGAAATATCGTCCCGGCTGAATTCGATCTCCTGGCCTGCCACGACGTTGTGAACGGTCTGCGGCTCGTTGTCCAAGGTTCCCGCAAATCCGGCCGCCGTACGGTGGAAGGGAATGACCCAGAAATGTTCCGTGGCGTCCCGGTCCCTGACCATGACTTTCAATTGGAAGTCGGCCGTTCCGGATGGCGGCGCGTCGGCCAATGCCAGGAAGTCGTCGAGACCGGCACGCGCCTGCTCGATAGCGGCCGCCATCTCCGGATCGTCGCCAGCTACGCTGACGACTTTGTCGTCGCCCTGACCAGGGGTTTGCGCGTCGGCTGATACCGAAGCAAACGCGAGCAACAGGGCAAGCGCGGTACGGGCTGCAAGCTTCATGGTGCGACTGCTTTCGACATTTCCGCCAGACAAACCGGATCATCATTCGCCGAACGTCTGATTGGCAACTGGTTTTTGTCTCCATCAGGCGCTATTCCTGGGACAGTGGGGTGGGGCTATGATCGAGGAACGCAAGGGGTTTCGCCTGTCGCGGCGGTTGCTGCTTGGTGCGGCGGTGGTCGGCGGCGCGATGGTCTGGGGCGGGACGACCGTGGCGCGGCTGGCCCGCGGCCCGTCGGCGCAGAAGAATTCCGGGCGCATTGCCGACATTGACGGCATCGACCTGGCGCTGAAGCCGCTGGAGAACGCGCCAGCCTACGATCCGTTGCTGCCATGGCTGGCCAAGGGCGGCGACATCAACGATGCCAGCGGCCTGTCGATGACGCCGGTCTACGGCGTTATCGAAGTCAGCGAGGAAAACCACATTGCGAGCGCGCTGGCCTTTGCCCGCACCAATGGCCTGAAGGTCTCGGTCGCGGCGGTGCGCCACTCGATGGGCGGCCACGCTTTCGATGACAATGCGTTGGTCCTCGACATGCGCAAATTCAACAAGGTCAGCGTCGATGCGGCGGCGAAGACGATGACCTTGCAGCCGGGCGCGCGCTGGCACGACATCCAGGATCTTTTGCACCCGCGCTTTGCGGTGAAGGCGATGCAGTCGACCGACATCTTTTCGGTGGGCGGCTCGCTTTCGGTCAACGCGCATGGCATGGACCACCAGGCCGGCTCGGTCGCCGGCTCGATCCGTTCGATGCGGGTGATGCTGGCCGACGGTTCGGTGACAACCTGCTCACCGGCCGAAAACACCGAACTGTTCCGCCACGTCGTCGGCGGCTACGGCCTGTTCGGCGTGGTGCTGGAGGCGACACTCGACATCGTCGACAACGCCGTCTACCGCACCTCGCGCGAGATCATCAAATCGGACGATTTCCCGACGTTCTTCGCCGAGGCGCTGGAGCCAAACAGGGCGATTGGTCTGTTTTATGGGCATCTGTCGACTGCGCCGGGCAATTTCCTCGAGGATATGATCGTCTATCGCTATGACAAGGTCGCCGACCAGCCGCCGGCCGACCAGCCGGCAATCGGTGAACCGGGCTCGGTTGGGCTCAAGCGGGTGATCATCAACCTGGCGAAATGGGGCAGCCTGTTCCAGGAGCTGAAATGGTTCACCGAAAAGACGCTGGAGCCGCAATTCGAGAGCTGCACGGTGGCGCGGACGACGGCAATGGCCGAGGGCGAGGCCTGCCTGGTCACGCGCAACAACCCGATGCACGATTCAGTGCCCTATCTGTTCAACGACCTGCTCGACGAGACCGACATACTGCACGAATATTTCATCCCGCGGGCGGCCTATAACCCGTTCATCGCGGAAGCGCGCGAGATCCTGCGCAACCAGAGCCTGCCGGTGCTCAACGCGTCGGTACGCATCGTCCACAAGGAGGATGTGGCGCTGAATTATGCGCCGGAGCCGGCCTATTCGCTGGTGCTCTACATCAATCAGCCGACCGACGCCGACGGCAATGCCAGGATGCGGGCACTGACAAGGGCGCTGATCGACGTGACGATCAAGCATGGCGGGCGTTTTTTCCTGCCCTACCAACTCCACTACACGGGCAAGGAGCTGCTTGCCTCCTATCCGGAACTGCCGTCCTTCCTGGCGAAGAAGCGGCAATACGATCCGGGGGAGCTGTTTTCCTCGACTTTTTACCGCGCCATCAAGGCACTGATCGGCACGGCCTGAAGTGCCGGTTACAGACCGTCAGGCAGCTTCGCCGCCAGCCAGTTCGCCGAGCGCCTGGCGATGCCGATCGTTGCCGATGCGGCGCGGCCGAGATCGGTCTTGACCACGGCGTACCCGGTCTTCGTGCGGTAGAGCAGGGCGCTGCCGCCATCGACCGCCGCTTCGTAGGCGACCGGCCGGACGGCTTCTGTTTCCGTCGCCGTCGCCTGCGTTCCGACCGCTGCACTGGGCCGATGGCTCAGTTCTGCTGGCAGCGGCTCTGTCGCGGCCGTACTGGCCGTCGTCAATTCGGGCTCCGAAGTGGTCGCCGCGAGCTGCGATGACGAAGACGAGTTCTGTGTCCGGCAGATGCCCGAGACCAGCGGATAATCGAAATTGCGCTCGTGCAGCATCTGGCTTTTCATCGCCGCTTCGCATTCGGCAATGGTCGACCATTTGGCGGGCGTCTCGCCGATATATTCGCAAAGCCTGGCGTCGCAGTCGCAGCCGACGATGGTCATGGCGACAAGGGCGGTCTTGATCACGGTCTTGTCCCTCCGAATTGCTTGGCGCATGTGCGCAAGATCAAAGTGCTACGGCGTCATCAATCGTTGCGGAACAAGGCGGGATTTGGCCGCGATTGTGGAATGAGCGTGGCGGAGCATCACGCCACGTCTTGCCGAGGCTGGCTGTGACCGAAAGGCCTCAGTAATCGTAGACGTGCTCGAGCCTGGCGCCCGCCGTCATCAGCGCCGGCAGCACGAGGTGCAGCTTGCGCACGGCGACGGTCAGGCCGGTGCGGCGCGTCGAAGGCTCCGCCGGAAGCGGGTAGCTGAACAAGGTGCGTGCGCCTTGGGGAACATTGATCTCGTCATTGGAAAGCACGGTGACCATGATCTCGTCATTGCCGCCGATCTCGACGAAGGAGACGCCCTTGCCGATCAGGCGCGGGATCATGTCGGTGAACGCCTGATAGCGCCTGGTGACGAAGACCGTGCCGTCGGCGCCGAGATCGCGCTCCAGCAAGGTGTCGGGCTCGTTGCGGGTCACCTCGCTGACCGGACCCTTGGCCCAGACGTGGATGTCGAGCAAGGCCGGGTCGGTGGTGGCGGCGAGCGCCGACTTGATCAGATCGGCGTAACCCTGCTTGATGGTGTAGGCGAGGCCGAAGGCGAGCTTGCGTTCGCTGGTGCGGACGGCGCTGTCGTCCGCTGCCGGCTGGACGGCAAACAGGCCGGCACGCTTTTCGGCATAGGGAAACTGGTACCACGGCACCTCGTCGAGAAAACCGGCATACTCCGCCGCCACCTCGGCCTGGTAGATGTCGACGGCGGTGCGCTTGCCGGCCGTCGCTTCGGTAATGCGGCCGACCGTATTTTCATAGGCCCACTGGATGGCGTGCTCGATCGTGTGGCTGGTGCCGATGATCACCAGCATCTGGTGGTTGTCGAGGTTGAACTTGTAGGCGGAGCTGGCGCGGACCACCATCGCATAGTCCTGCCAGAAGCGGCCGATATAGGAGAGATAGGGAAAACCGCTCGGCTGGTTCTTGTCGACGAAGCCGGCATATTCGCGGGCGGCGTAGACGATGGCCCATTCCGGATAGGTCAGAAAGGTCGATTCCTCCGGCCGCTGGTAGCCGGGGATCTCGGCACGGACCTTGTCGGCCAGCGCCGTCGGCGGGGCACCCTCAGTGACGCCCGGCAATGGTGTTGTGTCCAGCGACGGCGTCGTGAGAAAGCCGTAGGCCAGCCCGGCGATCGGGATCAACACGACAATGACGACGAGCCAGAGGATCGCCTTGATAATGCGCTTCAGCCAGCGGAACAGGAACATGGCCGGTCAGGCCGTGGCGAAATGGTCGTACACGCGTTTCGACAGCCAGAACCCGACATAGACGGCGAAGCCGCCGATGACGATGTGAGGCAGGTTGGCGAAGAAGCGGGCGGGGAATTCGATGTCGTTCAAGGAGCGGAAGCCGTTGATGAAAATGCCGCCATCGAGGCAGCCGGAACCGGTGACCAGGCCGAGCACGCCGTCGAACAGATAGACCGATCCGAACAGCTTGAAATAGAACACCGCCTGGCGGTGCGAGATGAAGGCGGCGGCCAGCGCCCAGACGCCGGAGAAGGCGTGCAGCAAATCGTCATACCATTGCAGCGAGAACAGGCCGAACAGATTGCCGCCGGCATCGTTGAAGGCCGGCACATAGCCGATCGCAACAACACCGAAGAACAGGAAAGCATAGGCAACAGCAAGCTTCTGGATGAGCGTCATGAAGTATCCCCCTGCCGTCAGCCTTCTCAAACGGCCCCCGACGGCTAATGGATAGTAGCTGATTTTGGCGCAGGGTGAAGCGTCGCCGGCAAAATCGTCAGGCGGAGCCACAAAGACAGTCGGCGCCGGGATTTCTCCCAGCGCCTCCCTGTCGGATCAGGACACGGTCGCGGCGGCAACTCCCGAAAGATGTCGCGCCATGCCGGCCTTGATTTTGACGGTCCTGCCAGTCGCCACCCGAGGGCAGCGTCCGTTCCGGACCACGCCGGTCTCCACTCTTGCGAGCTTTGCCCAGCGCGCCATCGAAGGTTTTTGCCGTCCTTCATGGCAGCATCGGTCCGCCGTTGGCGTTCGCACGCTTTCCGCGGCCCCGTAGGTCTCGGCTTCCATCCCTCCAACAAGCAAGCCTGTTCTCGTTCAGGGCCGTACGGGCCTCAGGAAATCCGCCGTTCCGCTTTGCCTTTCGGCGTGGCGATCGGTAGCCGCCTGAGATGGGTTTAATGTACGCCGGATAAGCGTTTGGCGAAACTGCCGCGCGCCTGTGAATAGCGGGATTATCGGGGACTAAGGCGCGTATTCGCAGAGGGGTTCGTGGGCAGTTGATTGGCGGTGCCCGCCTGCCAGGCCGTCAATGCAGGGTGTCAGCCATGTGCCTGAGCTTATCGGGGTTGCGCACGACATAGATGGCGACGACGCGGCCATCCTCAATCTCCAGCGCAGTCGTTTGGAGAATGTCGCCTCGCTCGATGGTGATGAACCCCGGCAGGCCGTTGATAAAGCCATAGCGCAGCAGGCGAGATCGGCTCACCGCATAGACAGACGCGAACGTCGGGTACTGGCGCATGACATCATCGAGCCCAATGGCCGGCGCCTTTCGCGCCGGTGCCTTGCCGCCACCATCGGCGTAGAGCGTGACGTCCGCCGCGAGCAGTGCGCGCAGGCTGTCCAGCTTGCCGTCCCGGGACGCGGCGAAGAAGGCTTCGGCGATCTCCAGGCCCTGTTCCCGCGGCACGGGATAGCGAGGGCGGTCGGCGCGGACGTGGGCTCTCGCCCGGCTGGCGAGCTGGCGACAGGTGGCGGGCTCGCGGCCGATCGTGGCCGCGACCTCGGCGAAGTCGAGGCCGAACACGTCATGAAGCAGGAAGGCAGCGCGCTCCAGCGGCGACAGGCGCTCCAGCGCCATCAGCAAGGGCAAGGTTACGTCATCGGTCTCGTCCTCAGCCGATTCCATAACCGGCTCAGGCAGCCACGGGCCGACATAGGTCTCGCGCCGACGCCGCACCGACTTGAGCCGGTCCAGGCACAAACGCGTGACGACCCGGCGCAGAAAAGCTTCCGGTTCGCGCACCGCGTTTCGGTCGACATCGAGCCAGCGCAAGAAAGCGTCCTGGAGAACGTCCTCCGCGTCCGCGATCGAGCCCAGCATTCCATATGCAACGCGGACAAGGGTCGGACGTAGGGGATCGAAGACGACAGCGGCGTCCTGGCCCGATGCGGGTGCCATCAGGCGGCCTGCCGTTCCTCAGCCGCGTGGACGGAACGAAAGCCGATCCTGATCCGGTTCCAGGCGTTGACTTGCGCGATCAGCAAGGTGAGCCTCACCTGCTCGTCCTCGGTAAAATGCTGGCGCAGCGCCTGGTAGGCATCCTCAGGCGCACGGGTCTCCGACACCAGCGTCAGCGCCTCGGTCCAGCCCAGCGCGGCTCGCTCGCGGTCGGAATATAGCGCGGACTCGCGCCAGGCGCTGAGAAGATGGAGCCGGTCCTCGGTCTCTCCGTACTTGCGGGCATCTTCAACGTGATGGTGGATGCAGAAGGCGCATCCGTTGATCTGTGATGCCCGCGTCATGACAAGTTCCCTCAACAAGGGCTCGAGACCGCTGGTCTGAATTGTTTTTCCCAGCTCGATCCACGGCCGCATTGCCGCGGGGCTGGCGGTAAAGGGGTTTAGCCTGGGTGCCATCGTGATCTCCTTTCAAGGGTTTCCGGAGACATGACGAGTTGGATTTGCCGAATGTGACATGGGCCGGACTCTTTTTCAGCCAAGTCTCAGCCGAAATCGCTTTTCATGCTCGATCGCATTGTCAGACATTCGATCTTGCCCCGCGGGCCGGCGCGGGCTTCAATGCCGGCAAATGAGTGGAAGGCGTGTTCGATGGCCTTGGGGAGGCAGGCTTGAAGGTCGCGGTGGTTCTCAATCCGATCGCCGGCGGCGGCAGGCTCAAGCGGCATTGGCCCGAGGTTGCGGCTTCGCTGAAAAGACATTTCGGCGATTTCGAGCTGCGTGAAACGCAGGCCGAGGGCGATGCCGAACGGCTGGCGCTCGACCTTGCCGCCATCGGCTTCGAGCTGGTGATCGCGGCCGGCGGCGACGGCACCGCCAGCGAGGTCGCCGACGGGCTGCTGAAGGCTTTCCGGGAAAGCGGCCGGACGGCCGAACTCGGGCTGCTGCCTTGCGGCACCGGCATCGACTTCGCCCGCGGGCTCGGCCTGTCGGACAATGTCGACCTGACACTGAAGCGGATTGCCGAGGCCAAGGGGCGCAAGGTCGATGCCGGGTGCATCAGCTATGTCGACGACCATGGCGCGCTGGCCAGCCGCCATTTCATCAACATCGCCAGCCTCGGGCTTTCCGGCGCCGCCGACCGCGCGGTCAATGCCGACAAGCGCAAGGGCAAGGTTTCGGCCAAGGCGTTGTTCTATTGGCGCACGGTCTGGGAGTTCCTCCGCTACCGCTTCCAGGAGGTTGCGATCACTGTCGACGACGGTGCCCCGGTCGAGGCGCGCATGGCGCTGGTGGCGGTGGCAAACGGAAAATTCTTTGGCGGCGGCATGATGATCGCGCCCGACGCCGAGCTTAACGACGGCGAGTTCGACATCGTTATCCTGCGCGCCGCCGGCAAGCTGAAGCTGATCTGGGACATCCGCCTGCTCTATGGCGGGCGGCACCGCAACCATCCGGCGATCACCATCCTGCGCGGCAAGAAAGTGGTTGTCGAGCCGCTCGGCGATGTGCAAAAGAACGCCGCGCTGATCGACATAGACGGCGAATCGCCGGGTCGCATACCGGCGACCTTCGAGATCCTGCCCGGCGCATTGACGCTGAGATATTGAATCAAGCCGTTGAGGGATTGATTCAAGTTGTTTCGGCGGTGATTCCGATCCTAGGTCCAACACGTTGAAATCGCGTGACATTGTTGGTAGGTCCCGCTGGACAACTCACGGCATCAACGGTGTCTGCATCATCTGCAAATGCAGGTCCTTGCCGGTCCAGGGATGCGCCTCGCAGACGGCCTCATCGAGTTCGACGCCGAGGCCCGGCTCCTTAGACGGGATGACGTTGCCGTCCTGCCATTCGATTTTCTTCTTGAGCAGCTTCTCGTGAAAACCGTCCCACTGCTTCAGCGATTCCAGAATGAGGAAGTTGGGCAGCGTCACCGCGAGCTGGATATTGGCGGCGCCGACGATCGGTCCGCAATAGCAGTGCGGCGCGACCTGGATGTGATAGGCCTCGGCCATGGCGGCGATCTTCTTGGTTTCGAGAATGCCGCCGGAGCGCCCAAGGTCGGGCTGAAGAATGGTCGCCGCACGGTTCTCGATGACGCGGGCAAATTCGAACTTGGTGGTCAGCCGCTCGCCGGTGGCAATCGGGATAGACGTGCCGCGCGCCACCTGAGCCATGACCTCGGGCATGTCGGGCGGCACCGGCTCCTCGAACCACAGCGGATCGTAGGGTTCGATGGCGCGGGCGAGGCGCAGCGCACCCGAAGCTGTGAACTGGCCGTGGGTGCCGAACAGGATATCGGCGCGCGTGCCGACCGCCTCGCGGATCGCCTTGACCATGCGGGCGGAGAGGTCGATGTCGACGAGGCGCGGCTGGTGGCCGTCAAAGGCGGTGTAGGGGCCGGCCGGGTCGAGCTTGACCGCATCAAAACCCTGCTCGACATATTCGAGCGCGCAGGCGGCGGCCAGATCGGGGTCGTTGTAGACGTTCTTGCCGCGCGCATCCTCCGAATGGACGCTGCCGGTGTGCGGGTAGAGGTAGGTATAGGAACGCAGCGTTTCGTGAACCTGGCCGCCGAGCAGCTTGTAGACCGGCTTGCCGGCCTCCTTGCCGATAATGTCCCAGCAGGCGATTTCGAGCGCCGAGAAACAGCCCATGCCGGACACGTCGGGGCGCTGGGTGAAGCCGGACGAATAGGCGCGGCGGAAGAAGCTTTCGACGTCGTGCGGATCGCGGCCGACGAGATAGCGCTCCGCCATGTCCTCGACCATTTTGGCGGTGATATGGGCCGAGAAGGTGGCGTTGTAGGCCTCGCCATAGCCGACGACGCCGCCGTCGGTGGTGAGCTTGACGAAGATGAAATACTTGCCGCCGATGCCGGGCGGCGGATTGCCGACAACCCAGGTCTTGACGTCGGTGATCTTCATTTTTGATCCTCCAGAACCAGTTCGGCGCCCTTCCATCCGGTCATGATCGCGGCAGCGTTGGTGTTGCCGGTGATGTTGTCTGGAAAGATCGAGGCATCGATGACGCGCAGGGCTTCCAGGCCATGCACCTTCAGGCGCGGATCGACGACGGCGCGCGCCGGGTCCGGCCCCATGCGGCAGGTCGAGACCGGGTGATAGACGGTGCCCGAGCGCTCCCTGAAATCCTGAATGAGATCTGCATCGGAGGCGATCGACGGACCCGGCAAAACCTCCTCCTCGATGATCTCGGCCATCGCCGGCATCGAGGCGATCTTCCTGACGAATTTCACCGCCGCCAGCATTTCGGCGACGTCCGCATCGGTCGAAAACGCGTTGGCGACGATCTTCGGGTAATCGCGCGGATTGGCGGAGCGGATCATGATTTCGCCGCGGCTCGACGGCCGGCAGTTGGACAGGCCGATGGAAAAACCCGGCCACGGATCTGGCGTCAGGATCGGTCGCTCGCCGCTCTTCGGAATGACGGTCGAGAAGGCCTGGAAATAGAGCTGCATGTTGGGCCGTGCCGCGGCCGGATCTGTGCGGAAGAAGCCGCCGGCATTGTTCATCGACAGCGACAACGGGCCCGAGCGCAGCAGGATATATTGCATGCCGACCAGCAGCTTGCCCCACCACGGGCGCAGGATCTGGTTGAGCGTCGGCAGCCTGCCCTTGAAGGTGTAGTTGATGCCGACATGGTCCTGCAGGTTTGCTCCGACATTCTCGTTGGCGCAAATGACGGGAATGCCGAGCGCACCAAGCAACGCCGATGGGCCGATGCCTGAAAGCTGCAGCAATTGGGGCGAATTGACCGAACCGCCCGACAGGATGATCTCGCGGCCGGAGCGGGCGGTTTTCGTCTCTCCATTTTGGAGATACTCGACACCGACGGCGCGCTTGCCTTCGAACAGGATTTTTGTCGCCAGCGCATTGATCTCGACGCGGACATTTTTGCGCTTCATCGCCGGGCGCAGGAAGGCGCGCGCCGCCGACATGCGGCGGCCGTTCCTGGTGGTGATCTGATAGACGCCGACGCCTTCCTGCGTGGCGCCGTTGAAATCCGGGTTGAGCGGCAGGCCGGCCTGGCTGGCGGCGGCGAGATAGCGCTTGGTGAGCGGATGGACGGAGGTCGAGCAGTCGGTGACATGTAGCGGCCCGCCGACGCCGCGCCATTGGTCGGCGCCGGCCTGGTTGTCCTCCAGCGCCTTGAAAGCGGGCAGCAGGTCGTCGAAGCCCCAGCCGGGGTTGCCGGCATCCCGCCAGGCGTCGAAATCCTCGCGCGCGCCCCTGATCCAGACCATGGCGTTGATCGAGCTCGAGCCGCCGAGCAGCTTGCCGCGCGGCCAGTGGTCGACATTGCCGGCGAGGCCGGGGTCAGGCTCGGCCTTGTAGTTCCAGTTGACCGCCGGGTCGAAGAAGGTCTTGCCATAGCCGAGCGGCATCTGGACGTAGAAGCGGAGGTCGCTGCCGCCGGCCTCAAGCACCAGCACCGAGAAGCGGCCGGAAGCCGACAACCTTTCGGCCAGGACCGAGCCGGCCGAACCGGAACCGACGATGATGAAGTCATAGGTCTGCATGGTGGCTGCGGCTGGCTCCGGAATTCGGCTCTAACCTAGGCTTCGGCGCGACGCGGCGTCGCCGGGTCTTCCGGCATCCGATGTGAAAAAAGCGACTGGCAACTTCGTTTGAATTTCGACTTTCAGCGCCAAGAAGATTGATGAAGACCTAACTTGCCCACGCATCGAGTTGATTGAGGACAGCAATCGCTGGATAGGATTTTCGGTTGGGATAAGCATGCCTATAATAGGCATTCCAATAGCTTGTGGCCCTGGTGCGCATCGTACGCATTATGTTTCGGTTCTGTCGGACAAAACTGGCATAGGCTGATGCGTCCAGATCAGGTACTGCCGCGTAGATATCTTCGGCGATTTCGACGACATATTCGCCCAACAGCAGAACGACGAAGGCGATGCTCCAACTTTCGTTCAGCGAAAGGATCACCCTGGCTGATTTCTGCCGCAAAAAGCCATCTGTCGATCGTGTCAGCAGGCAATGCGACGGAAACGAAAAGCCAAGGTGATGCTCTCGCACGCTTGGCAGAAAATGTAACCGATAAGGAATATAGATGCCCGCTCCATCAGAAATGAGATGCCGGGACGTCGTTCGGTAAGTGTCGTCGACAAAGGGCGTCAGCTCCTCCTCTGCCATGGTGGTCAACATGCTGAATGGGAAAGCCCACTTCGCAACGCCTGAGAACGGCTTTCGTCGTGTGAACCAATCCACGTTGTGCCCCTGACCAAAGTTGAAACATCTGTATACCGGGATCACGTCGGCTGCGCGATGGCACTGCGACCGCGTCGACCCATTGCCGAATTTCAAGCCCCGCCATCTGAACTCAGGACGTTGGCCACGCCTTCGCCTGTGCTTTGTCGGCAAGCCCGTCCGAGCATCACTGGCGATGATCGGCAATCTGCTTGAAATCATAGCGCATGATCGGGCGGGCCGGCGTCCTGCGGGCAACGACCTTGAACCCGGCGCGCGCGAAGGTGGAGGCGTATCCGCTGCCGGAAGCGCTCGGCGAAACGTCGGCGTCAAAAGGATAGGCTTCGAGTGCCGGCGCATTTGCGCGCCTTGCGACTTCCAGCGCCTCTGCAATCAGCTGGAATGTTACGCCCCGCCTGCGGTATCGTTTTCGCACGTAGAGGCAGGACAGGGACTAGACTGGCCTGTCGTCCACGAGCTTGAGCTGCCATAGCCGATCGAGCCAGGGCAGGGCATCTCGCGGCGTCACCTGGCACCAGCCGACAGCAGTATCGCCGTCGAAGGCAGGATGCCCGGAGGCGGACCATGCTGGACGGCTTGCCGGAACGCTGCCTTGTTTTCCTCGCCGGGCCTCGTTCGGTAAGAACGACCGATCCGCCCGTACATACACCACAGCGACTGCAGACGGCGCTCTCATCGAACAGGTCCTCGAGCGCGGGCCATAGATCGAGCGTTAATGGGCGAAAGCTAAGTTCCATATCAGCCGCCATCCGCTACCTATGTTGCCCAGTCTAGCCTGAGCTGCGCGTTAGTGCATCATAGGTTTCGGTCCATGCGGGTGATGTTCGAAAACGGGGTTTTACTCAGCATCCCTGTCGTGCTCCATCTCAGCGCAGAAAACCGAGCACGGCCTCCATGAACTCGGCAGGGTACTCGACGTTCGACAAGTGGACCGCGGGCAGAACAACCAACTCCGCGCCGGGCACCGTCGCCGCGATCAACTCGCTGTGGCTGGCGGCTGTGACGGTGTCGTGCCGGCCGGCTATCACCAGCGTTGGCCTGGAAATCAGTGCTATGGTTCGGCGAAGGTCCGCATCGCGAACCGCCGCGAACAAGCCAGCCAAGCCTTGCCGGTCGATAGCCAGCAGCATGGCGCGAAATTCTTCGATGACGGGCCCGTTGGCCGCCAGCATACGCGCAGGGAACCAGTTGCCCAGGAACATCTCGGCTGTTTCCGCCATGTCCGGCGCCTGCAGCACGGCGGCAATCCGCTCGTCAAACTGCTTTGCCGGTCCGAGGTAGGATGAGGTGTTGCTCAGGATCAAGCGCTCGATCCGCTCGGGCGCGTGGATGCCGAGCCACTGCCCGACGAAGCCGCCCAACGACAGACCGAGGAAGTGTACGCGTTCAATGCTCAGGGCATCGAGCAACTCGATCACGTCGCGGCCAAGCCGGTCGAGCGAATAAGCACCGGCCGGAACGCTTGACCCTCCGTGGCCGCGAAAGTCATAGCGCAGAACACGGAAATGCTTCGACAACTCGTCGACCTGCATGTCCCACATCCGCAGCGTGGTGCCGATGGAATTCGACAGCACCAACACAGGCTGCCCGGCGTCGCCGTCGATGCGGTAGGCGATGCGCGTGCCATCGCCGACGGTCACGAAATCCAGCTTATTCATGATGAACATACCTTCCTTTTCGGAGCGTTGAATGTGGCAAAGCCTAGCGGCGGTACGCTTTTGATGATATTACAAAGATGGGACAATCTCTGTAATAGAAACTGACATGGCCGAATTCACCTTGCACGACCTGCAATGCTTCGATGCCGTGGTCCGCTCCGGCGGTTTTCAGCCTGCGGCGGCCATGCTGCGTCGCTCGCATCCCGCGGTGTTCGCCGCCGTGGCAAAGCTGGAGCGGCAACTCGACCTCGTTCTTTTGGATCGCAGCGGCTATCGCGTGCGCCCTACCGAGGCAGGGCTGTCGTTCCATCGCAGGGCACAATCGCTGCTGCGCGAGCTGGAAGGCTTGCGGCTTCATGCTGCTCAGCTGTCAATGGGCGAAGAAAGCGAGATCCATGTGGTGATCGGCGACCTGTGCCCGCGCCCGCAGGCGCTGGGCATGCTCGGACGGTTCTTCGCCCAGTGTCCGGGCACACGCCTGCATCTGCACTTCGAGGCGGTGGGCGGCCCGTGGGAGCGCCTCTTCGATGACGAAGCCGATTTGATCCTGCACTGGATCGACAAGAGCGATCCGCGGGTGGAATGGATCGATCTGTGCAAGATGCCCTTCGTCCCAGTAGTAGCCTCGGGCTTTCTGCCGGAACGCATCAAGCACCCCATCACGCCGGATCAGATGCACGCGTTCACCCAATGTGTCATGCGCGACACGGCCCGCCATTCACCGCAACAAGACTACTTCATGATCGAGGGTGCGCCTCAATGCATGGTGGCCGATCAGGGGATGAAGAAGGAAATCATCCTGCAGGGCCTCGCGTGGGGCCACATGCCCCGCTTCCTGATCGAGGATGAGCTGCGCGATGGACGCCTGCAATCCGTTGCCGGCCGTCATCTGCCAGGCCGCACCGAGGAATTGGTGGTGGCGCGCCGCCGCGACCGGCCGCACGGGCCGATCTCGAACCGTCTGTGGGATCATATCGAGCAAGAGGCGCCGACGTTGGGGGCGGTTCCGGTAGAGGGCGAAATGACACCTAAGCGGCCATGACAAGTTTCACACGACTGGGATTTTAGCCGGTTTCGCCACACAACAGTCGCTGGACAAACACCTTGCAGACGGCAGGGTGCGACCCTTCCCGGTCCTCGGCGGCGGACGCGATGAACGGCTCGATTGAGCCCGAAACGAACTTCTGCCATGTCGGTAACCTGCCGCCACCTCCTCAGCAAGATATGTGCTATTCTGAGGATATGCCCGCGCCCTCCGACCGATCACCCGACAAGTCGCCGGAAGACGGTGCAGTTGCATCGGATCCGTATGCGGAGCTAGCCAATCGCGGAGATTGGTCCAGGCTTCACCGCGAACGGTCAGACAGAGACCGCCGCAGTGAACTTGGCGGCGCCGAGCTCCAGCGCCTCGGGGAAGCCGCCTACATGCTTGGGCGCGAGGAGGAATTCGTTCGGGACTACGAGAGGGCTTTCGAAGAGCATCTCCGGAACGGACGCGAACGATCCGCAGCGCGTTGCGGCTTCTGGATCGGGCTCACCCTGATGTTTCGCGGCGAATTCGCCCAAGGCAGCGGATGGCTGACCCGCGCCAACCGGTTGGTCGCGGATCATGCGCCGGAATGTGCAGAACAAGGTTACCTTCAGCTCCCAATGGTCGAACAATGCCTCGCCGCCGACAGTCCGGACGAAGCATTCACCCACGCAACACGTGCCGCGGAGATCGGACAGCGCTGCGAAGATCCGGACCTCTTGGCTATCGCGCGCCACCTTCAGGGTCGGATATTGATCGTGCGCGGCGACTATGTGCGAGGCTTCGAACTGCTGGACGAAGCGATGGTTTCGGTCACCTCGGGCCGGCTCTCACCGATCGTTACCGGGCTGGTCTACTGCAGCGTGATCGACATCTGTCAGAAATTTCATGCCACGAGCCGGGCGAGGGAATGGACATCGGCGCTGATCGGATGGTGCGCGGGACAGCCCGACATCGTTGCCTTCACCGGCCGATGCCTGATCCACCGGGCCGAAATCCTGATCCTCGACGGCCACTGGGACGAGGCCGGCCGCGAGGCCAGTGTCGCCAGCATCCGCCTTCAGCAGGGGCCCTCGAAGCACCACGCCGGTCCGGCATTCTACCAGAAGGGCGAGGTCTTTCGCCTCCGCGGCCAATGGGACGAGGCCGATGCCGCCTATCGCGCAGCGAGCAGGCTCGGGTTCGATCCGCAGCCGGGACTGGCGCTTATGCGATTGCAGCAGGGGCACGAGCAGCCGGCCCTTTCGGCGATCCGCCGCGCACTGCAGTCGGTCGATGACATGCCGGGCAAACTCCGCCTCTTGCCGGCTGCGGTGGAAATCACTCTCGCTGTCGGTTCGACCGATGACGCCTGGGAACTGTGCGAAACACTGCGCGACTGCGCGCGCCAATATTCCGCGGATGCAGTCCGCGCCGCAGCCGCCGAGGCTACCGCGCGGGTGCTGATCCATGCTGGTCGAGCCGCGGAGGCATTGGCCCATATCCGGCGCGCAGTGGAGATCCTCTGGGACCTTCGGGCGCCCTATCATCTTGCCCGGATGCGGGTGCTGACAGCGCGGGCCTGTCTCGCAACCGGCGATACTGAAGCGGCGCAGACCGAACTGGACGAAGCGATAAGACTTTTCCGCGAGCTCGGCGCGCGCCCCGACGAAGCCGTTGCCGGCAAGCTGCGGGCTATCATGACGGCGACAGGCAGCGAAGCTCTCACCCCCAGACAGACGCAGGTTCTGCGCCTGATCGCGTCAGGCCTGACCAACCCGGAAATTGCCGGCGAGCTCAGTCTGAGCCAGCGGACGGTAGACCGTCACGTTAGCGATATCCTGACGCGGCTGAACGTGCGCACGCGCGCGGCAGCCACGGCCTTTGCGGTCGAGCACGGCCTGATCGGCATGGGCGTATCTGGGTAATCCTACCCAAGCCAAAATTTCTCGCTGCGTGGGTATTTACGCCGAAGCGGGTAACCGTGGCGCGGGTCTAAACTTCATGGCGTGGCAAAGGCCACAGGAGGTTTTCCCGATGCAAACGAATAATAACAGCATGAGCGGGCCGGGTGGTGTCTGGCTCGCCACCGGAACGCTGCTGCTGGCGGCTGCGCTCGTCTTTCACGGGCCACCGGACGCGGATTTGTCTGTTCAGATGCAGAATATCGCCGAGGGCCATGGGCGATGGGCTACGGTCCATTGGACGGCGGCAGCGGCGCTGTTCCTGATCGCCGGCGCTTCGTTCCTGAACCTGGCGCTCGACCCCCGGGTCCGGCATTCGCCGATGCTGAGTTCCGCCTGGATGGTGATGGCTCTCGGCGCCCTGACCACGTTCTCCACCGCAGTCGCCGAGGCATCGGTGGTCGCGGTCGCGGCCGACCGGGGTGACACCAACGCCTTCATGACCTGGTGGGCGTTTTCCGGCGGCATGGGTAACGGATTCTGGGCGCTGGCCTTGGCGACAGCGCTTGTCGCGTATTACGACGCCCGCGATAACGTCGGGATACTGCCCCGATGGGCCGCAATCGTCGGCTCGGCGTTCGGTATCCTTTCGGCAACCGGGTGGACACTCGGTGAGCAGCTCGGGATCGGCATCGGGGGTCCGATCTGGCTGATTTCCTCGCTTCTCATGTGCCTGTGGCTCACGTGGTACGGGCTGTCCTCAAGTAGCGTCCGGTCGGGGCAAGCCGCGGCGTAAAGCGCCTGATCCAGCATCATCTTGAGACAGGAGGAAAAAATGTCCCTTCAAACGAAGGAAATCGAGGCGACGATCCACGACATCCACGAATTCTTCACCGACTGGGTGGCGGGCCGATGCCCTGGCGACGACGCGACGTTCAAGAAGAACGCGCTCGACCGGATCAGCGACGATCTGGTCGCCATCATGCCAGGCGGCAGGGCGTTCGGGAAAAAAGACTTCGCAGGTTACATGAAGAGCATCTACGGATCGAATCCGGCCTTCCGTATCAAAATACGCGACATCCGGATCAGCCATCAAAGCGCCGACCTGGCGGTCGTGAACTACCACGAATGGCAACGCGACGCGAAGGACTCCGATGAACCGAACAATGGCCGGGTCACGACGATGGTGGTCCGCGATCGCGGCTACAGCCGCGGGCCCGAGATCTTGCAGGTTCATGAAACCTGGCTCCCAGCCGATGTCGTTCAGTCCGCGGATTTCGCGTTCTGAAAAGCGTCGGTCCGAAACGGGCAGGGAAAGGAATTGCGCTGGCGGGACCATCGGCTCTGCCGCCGTCATGGAGCCAGAACTTTGCTTCTTTTCAGCCCGAATTGATCCACATTCAACGTCCGGCTAGTCCAGCAATCCGGCCATTCCTTGCGTTCGCGTGGAGCGTCCGGCCGTCATCTGCCAGGCCGTACCGAGGAGTTCGCGGTGGCGCGCCGCGACCGGCCGCACGGGCCGATCTCGAACCGTCTGTGGGATCATATCGAGCAAGAGGCGCCGACGTTGCGCCGAGCGCTCGAACCCCGGAAGCCTGTCCAGTAGGCGAAGCCTGGGCTCAGCGAGGCCGTTCGAAGGGCCAAACCAGCGGCCTTACCCGCTTAAGTTCACTGCTGCATAAGCTGCAGCAGTGAACTGCATCCCATCACTATTTGTGAGGCGGATTAGATGTCGCAAGGAGTTGGCCATAAACCGCGCCGACCCCCGGCAAGAGTGGTCCGAGCGGTCGGCATCCGCCCTGCCAGCGACGACGTAGCCTGGGACTAGCTTCATCTGCAATTCGAAGGACAAGACCATGAATATCGACCGTCGAACCTTCGGCCTCGGCACCTTTAGTGCCGGCGCCCTACTACTTTCCCCGATCAGCCTCTTTGCGAGCAACGCTGCGCCTATCGCCGCGTCTCCGGCTTCGCTTGCGACCGCCCACAGGTTCATGCTCGGCGACCTCGAGATCACAGCGCTGAGCGACGGCTACCTCAATCTCGGCCTCGAACTCTTCCCTTCCGCGGATCCGGCTGCCGCTGAAGCGCTCCTGGCAAAGGCATTCCTGCCAAAAGCACTCCCGACCTCGGTCAACGCCTACCTTGTTACCAAGGGCGACAAACGGGTGCTGATCGATACCGGCTCGGCATCGGCGATGGGGCCCATACTAGGACATATACCCGAGGCGCTGGCCGCCGCTGACGTCAGGCCGGAAGAAATCGACACGGTAATCATCACCCACCTCCATCCCGACCATGCCAACGGCCTTGTCGGTATTGGAGGCAAGGCCGCTTTCCCGGCAGCGGAGGTCGTGGTTACCGCGCCGGAATTCGCTTTCTGGCACGATGACGGGATCCGGTCCAAGGCGCCCGACCAGATGAAACCGTACTTCGAAATAGCGCGCAAATCGCTGGTGCCTTACCATGGCAAGGTCCGGAAGATCGAAGGCGAAGTCGAGATCGCGCCCGGGATCAGGGCGTTGCCTGCGCCTGGACACACGCCGGGGCATCTCGCGCTTCGGATTGGCTCTGGTGACGCCAACCTGCTGCTCTTCACCGACGTAATCCACGCCTCCGCGCTGCAATTTGCGCATCCGGAATGGGCAATCGCCTTCGACGTGGACCAGGAGGCCGCAATCGCCACACGCAAGAAGGTGCTTGACATGGTGTCAGCGGATGGCCTGCTCGTCGCAGGTATGCACCTGCCCTTCCCAGGCATCGGGCATGTTATCCGCGAAGGCAACGCCTACGCCTACGTCCCGACGCCCTGGCCCGCTTTGTGAAGCACGCCTATTGATAAGCTCTTGCGCGCGCCAGCTTTCTTACCTCGGCCATGGAATGCAATCCTGCTGGTTGCGCTCGTCTAGCTCCGCACAGCATTTTTTCCACACTGTCGACCGATAGCCGAACTTCAAGCCGCGACACTGTTCAGTGGCGTTGACCTGTCCATGCCATGACGATACGGGATCGGACGATCGGCTTCGAGAGGATTGGCCAAATGGTGCATTACGCGGACGGGCGGCCGATCGGCGATCTGACGCTCAGGACGCTGGCCATGCCTTCGGATGCCAATGCGGCGGGCGATATCTTCGGCGGGTGGGTGATGGCGCAGATGGATCTGGCCTGCGGCATCCGCGCCGCCGAGCGCGCCAAGGGCCGCGTGGTGACGGCGGCGGTGAAGGAAATGTCCTTCGCCAAGCCGATGAAGATCGGCGACACGCTATGCATCTATACGCATGTCGAACGCGTCGGCCGCACCTCGATGACGCTCAAGGTCGAGGCCTGGGCGCAGCGCTATCTCTCCGACCTGATGGAGAAGGTCACCCATGCCGACTTCGTCATGGTGGCGCTGGACGGCGAAGGCAAGCCGAAGGCGGTTCCGGCCGAAGGCTGACCGGCCTGATTCCAGAAGACGGATTTAAACAGCCGTCTCTCCCGCGCGGGGGATGCGGGCAGCGATCCGGCGTGGTCTTTGGCTAGCGGGTTCCCGCATGCGCGCCTGCAGCGCGACAGACGGGATCTTGGGAGGAAAGACAATGCGTCAACACACGCTGAACGCTGCCCTGGCGGGTGCCTTTGCAGGCTTGCTCTGCCTGTCGTCCGCAAGCGCTTTTGCCGAGGTCAAAAAAGGCGATCCAGGCGCCACCTGTACGTCGGAAAACCGCACGATCAACGGGCAGGCGGCCAAGTGCGAGATCTGCTCGGCGACGAAATGCGACACCAGCGGTACGACGGTGAGCAATTGCCGGAAGGAGACGACCACGACCTGCACGATTGGCGGCAAGGTGGTCAGTCCCAACCCGAAATGGAACCGGATCGAGAAGCTGCCGAAGAGCAAGATGCAATTACAGCAGTAGGGCTCATCCGGAGGATCCCCGACAGGTTCAAACCCTTGCAGCGCAAGGGATCAGCTGTGCATGGCGTCGAATTTTTCGCGCGCGACCTTGACACGCTCGGTGTTCTTGCGCGCCCATTCGCCGAGTGCACCGACCGGCACCAGAAGCTCGTAGCCAAGGTCGGTCAATTCGTAGTCGACCCGCGGCGGGATGGTCGCGAACACGGTGCGCGTGACGAAGCCGTCGCGCTCGAGCCCGCGCAAAGTGGTGGTCAGCATCTTCTGTGAAATGCCGCCGACCGCGCTGCGCAGCTCGTTGAAACGCAGCGGCCCGTCGCCGAGCTTGCCGACGACGAGCACGGTCCATTTGTCGCCGACGCGCTGCAGGATTTCCGAGATGGCGCGGCAGTCCTCGGTGCGGTGCGGGTGCCTTGGTAACAAAAAAGTGCCTCCTTGCACATTGAGCGGCCAGTTACTCATATAGCGCAGGTATCTAAACGATACCAGTATTCCTGTAAGGAGAGCCCCTCTATGTCAAAACCCAAAATCGCCATCGTCATTGGTTCGACCCGCGCCGCGCGCTTTGCCGACGTCCCGGCCCAATGGATTGCCAAGATCGCCAGGTCGCATGCCGACATCGATGTCGAAGTCGTCGACCTGCGCGATTTCCCGCTGCCGTTCTTCGATGAGGTCGCATCCTCCGCCTGGGCGCCGTCGCAGAACGAAGTGGCGCAGCGCTGGCAAAAGAAGGTCGCCGGATTCGACGGCTTCATCTTCACCGCCGCCGAATACAATCATGGCCCGACGGCCGTGCTGAAGAACGCCATCGACTACGCCGCCAACGAGTGGAACAAGAAGGCGGCCGGCTTCGTCGGCTATGGCAGCGTTGGTGGCGCGCGTGCGGTCGAGCAGCTGAGGCTGCATGCGGTCGAGTTGCAGATGGCGCCGGTGAAGTCCGCCGTCCACATCGCCTGGGCCGATTTCCTTGCCGTCAAGCAAGGTGAGAAGAAGCTCGATGAATTCGAGCACCTCAACCAGGCGGCAACCGCGCTCGTCAACGACATTGCATGGTGGGCCAGGGTACTGAAGACGGCGCGTCAGGCCGATGCCGTCGCCGAGGAAGTCAAGGCGGCCTGAGCGCAGGTTCGAACAATCCTCCCAAGGATTAATTCTCCCAAGGATTCAGGGCGGCGCATGCGCCGCCCGTTTTTTTCAGACGGCATGCGCGTCCTGCGCTTGCCTTGGCCTGATGATGCAATCGGCAAGGCGGTCCATCTCATTCAACTCGTCGGCGTGGTGCTGACCCCACTGGCAAAGTGCCAGCAGGATGGGCTCGAGGCTGAGGCCGAGCCGCGTCGCCGAATATTCCACGCGCGAGGGGATCTCGGCAAAGATCTCGCGGCGAACGAGGCCGTGCTCTTCCATGTCGCGAAGCTGCTGGATCAGCACTTTCTGCGTGATATTGGGCATCAATCCTTGCAGCGCCGACAGCCGCCGCGGCCCGTCGAAGAGATGGTAGAGGATGATCGCCTTCCAGCGGCCCGAAATCACTTTCAGCGCGCGCTCGGCCGGCAGCATCGGCAGTCTCTTGATCAGCTTGGCCATGGTCACCTCCCGGTCAGCGGCGGACAAATCGGTGTGTGGTCGAAGCCAGGCAGATAGTGGCAAACAGCGGCCGATGCCAATAACGATCGGTGCATGTGATGAGAGCCATTCAACTGAACCGTTTCGGCGACCCTGACGTTCTCGAAATGGTTGAGGTGCCGAAGCCCGAGCCGCAAGCCGGCGAGGTCCTGGTCCGCGTTCGTGCGGCCGGGGTGAATTTCTTCGAAGTGCTGATGCGCGCAGATCGCTACGCGGTGACGCCGCAACTGCCGATGATCCTTGGCGTCGAGGCCGCCGGGATCGTGGAGGCGCTCGGGCATGGGGTGGATGCTTCCTTGCTCGGCACGCGCGTCGCCGCGCCGTTGTTCGCCTCGGGCCGCCCGTTAGGCGGCTATGCCGATTATGTGACGATTGACGCAAGCCTGGCCGTGCCCTTGCCGGATGCGCTCTCGTTCGAAGCCTCGACGGCATTGATGGTGCAAGGACTGACGGCGTTGCATCTGTCGCGGCAAAGCCCGCCGGCCGGCAAATCGGTGCTGGTCGCCGCTGCCGCGGGCGGCGTCGGTTCGTTGCTTGTCCAGCTTGCGAAGCGGGCAAGGGCGAGCAATGTCATCGCGGCTGCCGGCAGCAAGGCCAAGCTCAATCTTGCTTTGTCGCTGGGGGCCGACGTTGCCGTCGACTACAGCAAAACGGACTGGCCAGAGCGCGTCCGGGCAGCGGCCGGCGGCGCCGGCGTCGACATAATCTACGACATTGTCGGCGGCCCGCTGACCGCGGTTGCGCTGGAGGCTCTAGCACCTCGCGGAGAGCTGGTGTTTGCCGCACTTGGCAGATACGCGCTCGGCGGCCCGGAGATGGAGGCGATGATCGGCCGCAACCAGTCGCTGAGAGGTTTTGCACTGCTGCCGCTGCTCTCTCCAGACGTGCTCCGTGACGACCTGTCGGGGCTCTTCAATCTGGCGGCAAGTGGTGAGCTTAAAGTGACCAACGGCGGTCGCTTCCCGCTCGACCAGGCCAGTCAGGCGCATCGCCTGCTGGAGGAGCGCGGCGCGACCGGCAAGGTCGTCTTGATACCCTAGTAGTGCTCGGCAAGGAGCCGGGGATCCGGGCTTGTGCCGTTCCGGCCGTCAGCGAACCCGATAGAACGGATTTGGCAACAGGAACAGCTTCTCGGCATGCCCCCCGAACAAGTCGGATGGCTGGTCGCCGACATTGGCAATTATCGTGTAGCCGGCCTTTTCGAGTTCGGCTCTTATGGGTGCCTTGAAATCTGCGGCGGAACCATATTTGGCTCCAGGCTGGACCATGTAAAGGTGCTCATAGCCGGCATAGCCCGCCGACTGCAGGTTCTGTTCGGTTGCCTGACGCTGGTCCTCCGGACGTCCGGTGATGAAGAACACCGCGACTTTCGCCGTTCGCGCCTGCCGGAAGACCTCCAGCACCGGGTCAATGGCCGGATCCTTCGCAAGCTGGTCCCAGGCGGCCCAGCCACAGGGACCGTCGATTGCGATATCGCAGGCGCCGCTGATCGGGCGGCCGAAATTGTCACGTGTGATCACTTCCCAGTTGGCCAAAGCGGTCTCGTCGATGTCGAGCACCAGTGCGGGGCGAGGCACCTCCGTCGCGCGCTTGACGACCCAGTCGCCGGCCTGCTTCGCCACTGCGGCAAGGTCGCGATCATAGTCGCCGGAATCATGATAATTGGCAGCCGCCAGCATCGCATCGCCGACATTGGCTGGCTGGGACGGGCTTGTGAGAAGGAGCGAATCGGAACGTGCCGGCACAGGAACATTTGTGCCGATCATCAGCACGATTGCCCCGACACGCGCAATTCTATTCCAACCAATCGCCCGCATCACGAGACTTTGCGGCCACGAGAAGTCCGCTGTCAAGCGAGACCGAACAGATGACCGTGCTCCCGGGTGAATTGTGACACGCTTTCGTAACCGACCGCGAACGCCGCGCTGCTCGCGGTCTTTTCCTCCGACAGGTGACGCACCGCCGAAATCTCCGGCGCAAGTGCGTCACCCCAGGTCATAGCCAACACGGCCTTGTCCGTGCCCTACGCCGCCTGAACGATCTCGACCAGTTCAACGTCGAACACCAGATCCCGCCCGGCCAACGGATGATTGCCGTCGAGCTTGACGCTGGCGTCGTCCACGCCGACGACTGTTACCGGCATCGGGCGCCCTTCTGGGGTTCTGACCTGCAATCGAGTGCCGATATCGACGTTGATGTTGTCTGGTACGCGGGCGCGGTCAACGGTCATGACCGCTTCGGGGCGGTGGGGGCCATAGGCGGCCTCGGCGGGAACAGTCACGGTGCTTTTCGCGCCCACCTCCATGCCCTCGACATGGGTTTCAAGACCGGGAATCACCTGTCCTTCACCCAGCGTGAATTGCAGCGGTTCGTTGCCGGAAGAATCGAATTGGGTGCCGTCTGCGAGGCGGCCATTGTAATTGATGCGCACGGTGTCGCCATTCTTGGCCTGTGTCATGGTAGTCATCCTTTTGGAAGGTTTTGAGGGGCCGGCCAGAGCTCACGGTCCCGTCCTCGATCATCCACGCACTCAAGTGCACGGCGCGAAACGTTAAAACTAGGTGCCTGGCTGCCGATGTAAACCCCGATTGAGCGACGCCGGCATGACGCCGCCGGCGCTCGCCGCCTCCGGCAGCAGTGCGCCGGACTGGCGGTCATGCCGCCTCAACCCATTCAGGCGGCGTGCAAATGGCGGCTAGATCAGGTTATGGCCGCCATCGATGCGGATTGTCTCGCCGGTCGTGAAGTCACTTTCCATGAGGTAGAGGTAGGCGGCGGCGACGTCCGCGGCGGTCGGAATTTTTCTCGATGGCAACCGGGCAGCCATGTCGGCAAAGAAGCCGGATTTGGCTTCTCCAACGATGTCCCACATCGGTGTGTCGACCCATCCGGGAGACACGACATTGACGCGTGTCGGGGCCAGTTCGAGCGCCAGGGCGCGGGCGAAGTAGCTGAATGAGCCGGCAATCGCGGAGACGACTGCACCTCCCGGCACCGGCGGCTTGTCCTTGTTGATACCCGACGTGAAGGTCATGGAGCCGCCGGCTCTCAGGGTGCGCACAGCGTGCTTGGCGAGCATGACGGCGCCAATCAGCTTGTTGTCGACGAAGCGCTGCACCGCCTCCATGTCGGCGCGCTCGATGGGGTCGCCGGGCGGCAGTGTTCCGGCGGTCGATACGAGGTGATCGAAATGACCGGCCTCTTCGAACAGGCGAGCGACGTCTGCTTCGTCGGTCATGTCGGCGACCAAACTTGTCACGCGATTACCCGCATTGAGCGTCCGTTCGGCCGCCTGCAGTTTCTCTTGCGACCGGCTGACGATCACGACCGTCGCTCCGCTGTTGAGCGCAGCTTCCGCGACGCCAAGACCGATGCCGGAGCTGCCTCCGACGACGATGACTTTCCTGTCCACGAGCGATGTCACGGGAGGTCTCCATTCGTTTGCGATGTAGGTGAGGGTCAAGCCTTGCCGGCGTAGGCGGCTTCGAGGTCGGCGATGATGATCTTGCGCATCCCATACATCGCCTGCCGGACGCGGTTGGCCTTTTCGCGATCCGGATCGGCACTGAGCCGCGGCAGGATTTCCGGGATGACCTGCCAATAGACGCCGAACTTGTCAGTGAGCCAGCCGCAGGGTTGTTCCCTGCCGCCGCCGGCGGTGAGCGCCTCATAGTAGTCGGTCTCGGCCTGGTCCTTGGTCTCGATGTAGAGCGAGAGCCGCTCGTTGAAGGGCGGCTGCGGCCCGGCGTTGAGCGCTGTAAGGTGCAGTCCCTCGAGCTCGAAATCGAAGGTGGCATGCGGGACCGTCTTGTTGGTTCCGGACACCCAGTCGGTGTATTCGATCGTCTCGAGCACTTTGCCGTTCTTGAAGACCGAGAGATAGAAATCGCGGGCCTCCTTGGCGTCGGTGTTGAACCAGAGGAATGGATGGATGGTGGCCATGTCCGTTCTCCGTTAATTCCTTGCGACAGCGATCTTTCGCGAAGAACCTGTCCGCCGTTACTTTCGTTCAGGCTAGCGGCGGTCCGACTGCCGATAGATCGAGCCGTCCCAGTCGCGGGCAAACCCGAGGTCTTCGAGCCGGCGGGTCGAGAAGCGTGCAATCAGCCGCTCGGTCCGGCGCCGGCTGCTCGAGGCGAGGATGCGGCCGGCCATGCCGGTCAGGACGTCGACGATGGGTTCAACTCGTTTGGCGCTCATGGTGCTCTCCGTGGATGTGGGCGGTTGCCCCGCGACTTTCGTCAGCGAGAGTATCAGTCACATCAGACTTGCCTCTTGCAGCGGCGGCGGATGACTGATTACGTGAGCAAACATGCCGTCTTCCGGTCTGGACGACAAACGATTTATCGGCGACAGTATGTGAGCAACGCTCACACATGCAGGTATCGAATCATGCCCCGGAAGCTGCCTCCCCTCACCACCTTGCCGAGCTTCGAGGCGGCGGCGCGCCTGTTGAGTTTCTCCAAGGCGGCAGAGGAACTTCATGTCACCCACGGCGCCATCAGCCGGGCGATCAAGAACCTTGAGGATCAGCTCGGTGTGCAGCTGTTCGAGCGCGGTACGCGTTCGGTGAGCCTGACCGCCGTCGGCGAGCCCTATGCGCGGGCGGTGCGCGAGGTGCTCGACCAGTTGGCCGCCGCCACCGCTGCAGCAACGGCCCGCTATTCGAGCTCGACACTGAACGTCAGTACCTCCGATGGCTTCGCGGGGAGATGGCTGGTGCCACGCCTCTATCGCTTTCACCGCGCGCATGGCGACATCGATGTGCGGGTTTCGACGAGCGGGAAGCTGACGAATTTCCTCGGCGACGGCATCGATGTCGCGGTCCGCTATGGCAGCGGAAATTATCCGGGGCTCACGTCAGAGTTTTTGACCGGCGAGGAGGTGTTTCCAGTGTGCAGCCCAAAGCTTCTTGAGGGTGCACATCCGCTCCGCACGCCTCAGGATCTCAAACATCACACGCTGATCCGTGACAGCTTTCCGATCGACTGGGCGACCTGGCTCGCAAGCGCCGGGGTCGAGGGCGTGGACCCGCAGAGCGGGATTACCTTCGACTCTGCCACCTTTGCCATGGAGTCGGCAGCACAAGGCGAAGGGGTGGTGCTCGGCCGGACCATGCTCGTTGCAGCCGACCTTGCCGCCGGGCGACTTGTCCGGCCCTTCGGCCACGCCCTGAAATCCCCCTCCAGCTTCTATCTCGTCTACCCGCCAGCGGCGATCCGTCAGCGCAAAGTCAAGGCTTTTCGGGATTGGCTGCTTTCGGAAGTCACGCCGTAAATGGGGTGACGGGAAGGCCGAGCCGAGGGGACAGTTCGCCTACAGATCAATGTCCGAAAAACCGCTACTATCAGCTCGCCCGAACTGCGGTGATGATCCAGGCACGCGAGTCGAAAAGCACGCCGTCCGCGGTCAAGCGCGCGTCGAGCAGTTCGCGCAACCGCCGCAGCGCCGCAGCGACATCCACATCCGCGCTAGCCAGCGGATGCTTCACCAGTTGCAGGCCAAGCAAAGCGTCATAAGCCGCGTCGACGTCCAGGCCATAGAAAACCGGTTCATGCACTTCGGCAAAGTCGACCGAAACAAAACCGGACGCACGCAAGACCTCCGCGGTGATGACGGGTCACCGAGCGAAAACGGGGTGGTGGTGGCTGCCGATATGGCGGTCCCCGGCGCAATCGCCCGCTGAATGGCAGTCGCCCACTCGTTGCGGTCCTGGCCCTGCCATACCATCCACACAAGACCTGCCCCTGGTCGCATCGCCCGGCCGATATTGGCGAACGCCGCCGCCGGATCGGCAAAGAACATCACGCCAAAGCGACTGATGCACAGATCGAAGCCGGCAGGCGGAAACGCCAGCAATTGCGCATTGCCGCGCTCGAAGGCGACGTTTCGCAATCCCTCGTCCGCGCTACGCCTCCGGGCGAACTCGAGCATCTCGGCCGATACGTCCACCCCGAGCACGCTGCCTTCCACCGCGACGCGGGCAGCATCGCGAGAAGATTGTCCCGAGCCGCATCCGATATCGAGCACGCGATCACGCGTTCCCGCCTTGACGGCAGCCCTGAAGACCTCGTTGTGCCGTCGCAGCTCGGCGTCGTAAAACTCGGCGCAGTTCAACACCATCGCACGCCTGCCTGGACATGATGGGCACGGCGGCATTCCCAGCCGCTCCGCTCTGATCTTGTCGATGATCTCCTCAGCCGGGTGATGCACCGACTTCTGCTTCGGGTCACCCCAGCACTATCAGCCGCGCCGCGCTGCCTCGATCGCGGCAACGTCGATTTTCTTCATCTCCATCATCGCCTCGAATGCGCGCTTTGCTTCGTCGCCGCCGGCAGCCATCGCCTCGGTCAGAACGCGCGGCGTGATTTGCCAGGAGATGCCCCATTTGTCCTTGCACCAACCGCAGGCACTTTCCTGGCCGCCTTTGCCGACGATGGCGTTCCAGTAGCGGTCGGTCTCCTGCTGATCGTCGGTGGCGATCTGGAAGGAGAAGGCTTCGTTGTGTTTGAACGCGGGACCGCCATTGAGGCCGAGGCAGGGGATGCCGGCGACCGTGAACTCGACCGTCAGCACGTCGCCCGCCTTGCCGGACGGGTAGTCGCTGGGAGCGCGGTGGACGGATTTCACCAAGCTGTCGGGGAAAGTCTCGGCATAGAAGCGGGCCGCAGCCTCGGCGTCCTTGTCATACCAAAGGCAGATCGTGTTCTTGGCGATTGTCATTGCTGGTCCCTTTGCTTTTGAATCAACCTGGGCTTTTGATCAACCTGGGCTTTTGAAATCAACCCGGGCCTTGAAGTCAATCCGGGCTTTTGCACAGCCAGCCTCGGCGTTGCACTACGAAAATGGAATGCGCTCGTGCCATCTGACGTTCCGACAGCAACACCTGCACGGCATCAAGGTATCACGGCTGGCACTTTTAAGACCAGATGTGGGCAGTGACTCGAACGGGCGACGGTCCGCCGGGTCCCGACCGGTGGCCTTCACTTTTTTGTCTGGGGCAGCTTTGTTTGGGGCAGCGCCGCTTTGCTCAAGGGCGTGCTGGCTTTCGGTTGGGCGCCCCGGTGCCTCAGGAGGCGCACAAGCAAGTTCCGTCTGCCCTTGCGCGGGACGAGATCGATATCGCTGACAAGCTTTGCGCCGCCCTCGCGACGCTCCAACGTGATCTTGCGGCTATGAAAGGTTTCCAGCTCGGCGCGATGCGCTACGCTGATGATGGTGACCTTCGGCAATTCGCGAATGATCATCTCCATCATCTTGTCCTGGCTCTTCTCATCAAGTGCTGAGGTTGCTTCATCCAGCACTATGATATCGGGGCTGTGCAGCAGAAGACGCGCGAAGGCGAGCCGCTGCTTTTCGCCACCCGACAAGGTCTGGTCCCATGGCGCGTCCTCTTCGATCTTGGCGTTGAGATAATCGAGTCCCACCTTGTCGAGAGCCGCCTTGATCTTTTTCAGCGTCCAGTTGTCGGCGGCGCCTGGATAGGCGACTGCGCGGCGAAGCGTCCCGGTGGGGATGTAAGGCCGTTGCGGCAACATGAACAACCGTCTGTCGGCGTGGATGTTGACGCTGCCGCTACCCCACGGCCACAGGCCTGCGACGGCCCGCACCAGCGTGCTCTTGCCTGAGCCGGATTCGCCGGCAACGAGCACCCGCTCGGCTGGTTTGATCACGACCTCGGTTTCCTTGACCACGGCGGTACCGTCGTCGAGCGACACGGAGAGATTGTTCAGCCCAAGCATCGCATCGCCTTGGGTTTCGCCGCGCTTAATGCGTCCAAGGGTGTTGCTCTGTTCCGCCCGCTCGAGCCCGTCGAGCGACATCATCAGCGAGGCGATGCGCCGTGCACAGGCATTCCAATCAGCGAGACGGGGGTAGTTGTCGACCAGCCATCCGAACGCGCCCTGCACGATGGCAAAGGCCGAGGCAGCCTGCATTACCTGTCCAAGTGTCATGCTGCCTTCGAGAAACTTTGGAGCGCAAAGCAGAACCGGCACGACCGGCGCAAACAGGCTCGACCCCTGCGACACCAGCGCTGTGCGCATGTGCTGGCCTGCAAGGAGCGCCCACTGCCTGAGCACATGGGCGAATGTCTTGTCCATGCCGCTGCGCTCCTCCTCCTCGCCGCCGAGCAATGCGATACTCTCGCCGTTTTCCCGCACGCGCGTCAGCGTGTAGCGGAACTCAGCTTCCGCCTGGTTTTTTTCCTCGGAGAGGTGGACGAAATGGCGGCCGATGACCGCCATCGAGGTGGACGTGATTGCGGCATAGATTACCGCGGTGACGACCAGGAAGCCGGGAATGGTGACGGTCGAACCTGCAATCGGCAGGGTCAAGGCGCCGCCGATCGTCCACAGCACCACGATGAAGGTCGAGGCCGACAGAAATGCGACGATGACACCGGCAATGAAATCGACGGGCGATTCTGTGGCAATCCGCAAATCCTCGGCGATGCGGGCTTCGGGATTGCTGTGGTCACCGCCGACGAGGTTCAGCTGATAGTAGCGGCCGCTTGCGAGCCAACGTGCGATGACTGCGGTGGTGAGCCAGGAGCGCCAGCGGCGCTGTATCGTCATACGAAAGAAGACTTGTGCCACCACAAGGCTTGTGCTTCCGAGCACGAGCGGCACGAAAACGGCGCTCAGCCGATATACGGTATGGGCGTTGCGTTGCTCAATGGCGTCGAAAATCGCGCGATTCCAGACATTGATCCCATACTGGAAGCCGACATTGGTGACGATCAGGACCAACAGCCCGATCGTGCACGGCCAAGCGAGCCTATCGCCAATGCTGCCCCAGTAACCGCGCGCGCTGATCCAGAAACGCTTCAGCAGGTACCTCTTGCGCGCCTGCTCGGCCTCTTCGGGTGTCAGCTCCGGATCGGGTTCGATGAAATCCGGCGGCGGCGCGGCCTCGCCGACGACCTCGGACGCGGCTTCGACAGTCGATTGTTTCTCGTGGCGCGACTTCTCGGCATCGCGCAATTGGGCGACGTCAACCGATTTCGGCTTGAATCTAGCCTCGGGCATCCGGCGATAACGGCTTAAAAATCAGAAGGTTTCATAGCGTCCGCTCGAGATGGTCAGCTGCCAACAGCGCCTGGGTTTCGCTCATGATTGCCGGCTGCCGTAGCGGCCTCGCTCCTGCATCGGCTCCTGTGACCGCGACGCAGCTCCGCCGGCAGGCGCATCGCATGGAGAAGCGCCGCGCAAAATTAGCTGCAAGGTCGGCCTGACATCGCTTTTCCCGAAGCGACTGCCTCAGGCCGCCTTCCGCTGGGATTTCCATGCTTCGTGGTGCTTTCCCCACGCCGACATCACTGTCACGGCATCGTTCAGGCTAAAGCCCAGCGGCGTGATCGAGTATTTCACGCGCGGCGGAACCTCGTCGTAAGAGCGCCGGCTGATCAGGCCGTCGGCTTCCATCTGCCGCAATTGTTGCGTGAGCACTTTCTCGCTGACGCCGGGCAGCAACCGGCGCAGTTCCGCGAAGCGGTATGGCCGCAGATGCAGTTCCCACAGCAGCGAGGTTTTCCATTTTCCGCCGATGGCCTGCAGTGCGGCGGCAAAACCGCAGCTGTCCGGTTCCTTGCATCTCATTTGGCAGTCCCTGTCATGATAGCGCTCGCTTACCTCAAGGTGCGTACTTCTCAGCGCATTGAGAATTTATATCTTCGGCTTGGGCGCGCCAAACATAAACGAACCCTCGTCGCGAGGGCCAACGCCTATCGGAGAAGTCATCATGATATCGAATGTCTGCGTGCTCGGCGCGGGCCGAATGGGCTCGTCCATTGTTCGAACGCTGCTCGGCTACGGCTATCCAACATGGGTCTGGAATCGGACCGCGGCAAAATGTGGCCCGTTGGCGGCTTTGGGCGCGACGGTCGCCCCTTCGGTGGCGGATGGATTCCGAGCAGCCGATGTCGTGATCATCAATGTTCTCGACTATGCCGCCAGCGACGCTTTGCTGAAGCAGGACGGCGTCGCTTCGGTATTGGCCGGTAAAGCCGTCGTGCAACTCACCTCCGGCTCACCGCGCCTGGCGCGGGAAGAAGCTCGCTGGGTGGAGGCGCATGGTGCCGGATATCTGGACGGAGCAATCATGGCCACTCCGGATTTCATCGGAAAACCGGAGACTGCATTGCTCTATTCGGGTTCCCGCGACGTTTACGAGGCGCACAAGCCCCTGCTTTTCGCGCTCGGCGGCGGTACCAGCTTTGTCGGGGAGATTCCCGGCCAGGCTTCCGCGCTTGATACCGCACTGCTCACCCAGATGTGGGGCGGGCTCTTCGGAGCATTGCAGGGGATGGCTATTGCCGAGGTCGAAGGTCTCAGCCTGGAGATGTTCCGGAGCCATCTCTCGGCATTCAAGCCGGTGGTCGATGCGGCTCTCTTCGACCTGGTCGATAGGACAAATGCCAGGCGCTTTGCCGGCGACGACGCAACGCTGGCATCATTGGGCGCCCACTACAGCGCCTTCCAGCACCTGCTCGAGGCATGCGAGGAGCGAGGGCTCGACGCGGGTATGCCTCGCGCCATGGATACGATCTTTCGGCAGGCGCTTTCGCTCGGGCGCATGGAAGATGATTTTGCATCTCTCGCGCCTCTGTTTCGGAACGGCTCACCGCATCAGAGCAGGAAAACGGCAAATGCATAGCGGCGGTAAGACGAGACGAACCGCGACCTGCTCATGCCGGGCGGTGGAACTTATCCTCACCGGAGAGCCGCGGGGTGTCTACGCGTGCAGTTGCCTGGAGTGTCAGCGATGTACCGGCACGGCGTTTTCGTACCGGGCCATCTACGCCAACGCGGCCCTCGTCGGACAGAAAGGGGAGACCAGATTTTGGCGCAGAACCGGGTCGTCGGGACAATGGTTGAAGCAGACATTCTGCACCATTTGCGGATCGGTCGTCTTCATGCGGGCAGAAGGATTGAAGGATGCGCTGTCGGTCTCGGTCGGCTGTCTGGAGGACCCGCATTTTCCGGCCCCGGCAACGCTCCACTGGCCTGACAGGAAACATAAATTGCTTTGTTTGGAAGGCTTGCCCAAGGTCGCTTGAGGAGCGAAATGGCGATGCGTGCAGACGCTGGCACAGAGTTGCAACAGAACTTCAGGGATCACTCTGCTGGACGAGCAGTCTCGACAATTCGCTTCAGGCTCTCAAGATTTATTCGCATGCCGCGTTCGAAGAAGCTGGACGCGAGCGGCGCGAGAAGCGCCATCGGCCCGGGAAGCCCTTTTCCGGTAATCGAACCCTCGAGGTGGAGATGCGTTCTGTGGCCTGTCGGCGCCAGCCGAAAGCGGTAGGTGAATGGCGTCGGCCCGCTCAAGCTGGACAAAGTCAGCAGTGCATCGACTTCGAACTCGGTGACCTCCACGATGTTTCGAGGACCCGCCCGACCGGGCCGGCCGTGAGCTTGGCTACGGACTGCACAGCCGAGTACCAGGCCGGAGCCGCTTCAATATCCTCGATATGACGGAAGACGGTCTGGGCAGGCCTGTCGATCTCGATTGATATGTCGAACATTTGTGACTTATTCCTTCGGGAGATCGGATGATGGCCCATCGCGCCGGGCGATTGCGTTGCCGGCGGCTGTTCCGGCGACCAGAACTCGCAGCAGCCCGACGGCGGTTGTGACCTCGTTCGGCGTGAGCCGCTGGCCCAGCCATCCGTAAAGCCGGGATTCGACCTGCCGGATTTCGGCGGCGAGCCGGTGCCCCTCCTGTGTCAGTTCGAGCTCCACCTGCCGGCGATCGTCGGAGTTTTCCCGCCTGACGACGAGCGCCCGCTCGACCAGCGTGCTTACCAGCCGGCTGGGACTGCCGGTCTCGCAGACCAGCAGCTTGCCAACAGCATTGAGCGACATTGGTCCGCCGGCCTTCAGGCAGCTGATGACTTCAGCCTGGGAAGGGGTGACGCCAAGCGGCGAGAGCAAGTCGGTAAGCAGCCTGTTGCCTTCGCGCTGGGCGCCGAGAATGAGGAATCGCAGCTCCTCTTCCGGTTTCATGCCGCCGCTCCCAGTTCGAGCGGGGCGGTCACCAGCTGACGCGTCGCCAGCCGCACGGCGCTCTCCGGATCATGGGTCGGCAGATAGATCGTCGGCCGCTGCTGGGCGAGCTGCCGGACGGCCCTCAGGGTCGTCGCGGCAAGTTGGGTATCGGGTCCCACGCCGTCCACCTTGCCGGCAAGCATCAGTGCCTGGTTGTATGAGGTGTCGCCGGCGAGAAAGAGCGTTGCGTCGCCATCCTCCACCAGCACCGAAAGATGACCGGCAGTGTGACCAGGAGTTGCGATCGCCACGACGTCGCCCGCTTTGGTCAAGCGCTTGCTCGCCGCAAATTGGCCGAACGGTCCATCGTCGAGCTCGAGCCGTATGGGGTTGAACCAGTCGGGCCAGCGCTGCGGCAGGTAGCCGCGGAGCATTCCCATGAAACCCGACGCCGTGTCGATCTCACTGGGGGCGGCGAGTATCTGGCTATGGGGAAAATGCACCAGGCCCGCATCGTGGTCCATGTGCAGATGCGTGAGCACCACCCGTTTCACGTCGCGCGGCCCGATGCCCAGGCCACGCAGCTGCGGCCCGATCTCTTCTTCCGGCTCGATACGAAAGTGCACTTCCCAGCGAAAGAACGGATGCAGCGAGCGTCCGTGCCCGTTCAGCAGATGCGCCGCCTGTCCAGTGTCGACAACAATGACGCCTTCGTCATGCTCGATGGCCCAGGCGAAGGTCGGCAACCAGCCGGACCAGTTCCTGTCGGCAAAGATGCTGGCAAGCCCATGGCCGCGTCCTTCGATCTGGGCCGTCTTGATGCGGACCGACCCGGTCCGGATGGCATGTACTTTCATTTTTTCCTCTCCATTAGATGATATGTCATCGTATGACACGTCATATATTTAGGAGTCAATAGAACGGAGGAGAAAAGATCAGCGCGACAGCGATCGCGAGCATCTGCCGCTCAGCCCGACCGCGCAGGCGCTGAATTCCGGAACAAGGGTGCGATTTTGCCGTTGAGCCAGAACTGGAAGCGACCCGCATGTCCGAATTGCCGAATGAAGAGATCGAAGGGCGGCTGAACGCCCAGCGCGAGACTTTGGCGCTGGTCGTCGCACTGCTTGCCAGCAAGGATACGGCACCCGAGCGAATATGGGCCGAGCTGGAGGCCCGTTTTCAGTTTCAGAACAGTCAGGAGGACCCCGGCGTCCTGCCAAGCAGCGCATTCGCCATCGAGGCTGCGAAGATGCGGGAGTTCAAGCTGATCGCCGAAGAGGCGCGGGCGCGCACTGCGGAATGGAACGGCAGGGACAAGCCACAGGGCGCCAGCTGAAGCCCCGGCGAGTGGTTGCAGGACCGGCTATTTTGCGAGGGGTCGAGCAGGCGTCAGCTTTGCCCTAGAAGTGCACGCGCCAACTCTTCCCATTCCTCGTCAAGCGTTGAGGTCGACGGCGCGGCATTGCTGCGGCGATACCAATATTCGGCATTCGACTGGTCGCCTTCCTTGCGGTGGAGATAGGCATGCACGTGCATGCCCGCCGTATCGTCGCGCTGCTGCGCGCATTCGTGCGCCTTAGCCCAATCGCCCTTTGCCTCCCACCACAGCGCCTGCAGGGCAGGGCTCAAGCCGGCTGGCGGCTGTGGTTTTGCAATCGAATCCCTGAAGATTTGCAGATCCATTTTTCCACCCTAGCAACGTACGGGGCGCCGATAATACCTGCACCGGCAGCCGACCGATAGCGTGCATCGGGCGGGACAACCGGAATGGGTGTCGGGAGCCGATAACCGCACGGCCAGATGCTTGATTTGGTGACGTGCATGAAATAGTGCGCACCACGACACCATGATGCCTGAGACAGCGAGGATGGGTAGCGAGCCGATGAAAGCCACCGACAACGCACGCCAATTCTACCACGGCACCCGGGTCGACCTTAAACCGGGAGACCTGATAGAAGCCGGCTACAGCTCCAATTACGGCGCGAGAAAGCGGGCAGCCTGGGTCTATCTGACCGGCACTCTGGATGCGGCCATCTGGGGTGCCGAGCTGGCCGCTGGTGACGGACGGGAAAGGGTCTATATCGTGGAGCCAACCGGCCCGATCATGGACGACCCCAATCTTACGGACAAGAAATTTCCCGGCAATCCGACGCAGTCCTATCGCTCCCGCGAGCCGCTCAGGATCACGGGCGAGGTCGCCGAGTGGCAGGGCCACTCCCCCGAGCGGCTGAAAGAGATGAAGGACCATATCGAACGGCTGAAGGCGCAAGGCATCGAGGCGATCGATTGATCGCTAAGTATTGCCAGGCCTGGCTCTGACTTACGGTCGGTGGCAATCGCCGCGAAACACGGCTCGCCGTCTGCAATGGATCAGGACCCGACCGCACCGCCTCCTACCGCACGACCTCGCGGTGGGCGCCGGGCAGTCGGGTGGCGATGAGCTTGTCGATGCGGCGGCCGTCGAGGTCGACGACCTCGAAGCGCCAGCCTTGCGCGTCGACGCATTCGCCGGTCGCCGGCAGATGGTGCATATGCGACAGCACATAGCCGGCGACGGTTTCGTAGTCGCGGTTCTCGGGCAGGTCGATGCGGAGAACCTCCGCCATCTCGTCGGCCTGCATGTAGCCGGCGAGCAGCCATGAGCCGTCCTCGCGCTTGACGGCGTTTTCCTCGTCGCCGGCATCGAGGTCCGAGCGGAAGACGCCGGTGATCGCTTCCAGTATGTCGGCTGGGGTGACGATGCCTTCGAAATGGCCGTATTCGTCGTGCACCAGCGCCATGGGCACGTCGGATTCCTTCAGCGTCGCAAGCACATCCAGCGCGTCGGCCTGGTCATGCACGATCGGGGCGGTGCGCACGTGCCGGCGCGGGTCCAGGGCGCGGCCGCCCAGCATCGCGGCCAGCACGTCGCGGGTCTGGACGACACCAATCATGGCGTCGACGCCGCCGTCGCCGGCCGGCAGGCGCGAATGCTGGGTATCCATCAGCAGCTTCCTGATGGCGGCCTCGTCGGCTTGCAAATTGATCCAGTCGACCTCGGTGCGCGGCGTCATCACCGCGCGCACGGCACGGTCGCCGAGCCGCATGACGCCCGCGATCATGCGGCGTTCGTCGGATTCGATGGTGCCGTGGTGCTCGGCCTCGGCGACCAGCATCTTGATCTCCTCGTCGGTGACCTTCTCCTCGCTCTGGCCGCGCTGGCCAAGCAGCCACAGGAGGGCACGGCCGGAAAAGTCGAGCAGGAAGACCAGCGGCGCCGAGAAGCTGGCGAGGATGGTCATTGCCGGAGCGACCCTGACGGCGACCCGTTCGGGGTCGCGCAAGGCGATCTGCTTAGGCACCAGTTCGCCGATGATCAGCGAGCCATAGGTGATTAGGGCGACGACGATGCCGACGCCGAGCGGGTCGGCGAGGCTTTCGCGGATACCGGCCGACGCCAGGAAGGTGGCCAACCGCTCGCCAAGCGTGGCGCCGGAAAAGGCGCCGGACAAGACGCCGACCAAAGTGATGCCGATCTGCACCGAGGACAGGAATTTTCCCGGATTGGCGCCGAGCGCCAGAGCCCGGCCAGCGCCCTTGACGTTGCGGTCGATCATCGCCTTGAGGCGCGCCGGCCGCGACGAGACGATGGCGAGCTCGGACATCGACAGAAGGCCGTTCACACAGATGAGGACGACCACGATGGCAATTTCAGCATAAAGCATGCCGGGTCCATAGCATTGCCACGCGGTTTTCGAAAATAGGACGGTTGCGATTTTTCAGGGCAATCGCTTCAGGCAGAAAAGATAATGCCCAATTCGTCTTGGAGGTTATCAATTGTCGAAGTCGGCGCCGCCCTGGCAGCGCAAACCTTAAGCAATGGCCCTTTGTCTTTTCAACTAGCCGGCGGAGCAATCAAGCGGCATCCCAGGGCGGCGCGGAAAAATGCTCGATCAGGGTGTCGACGACGACGCGCACCTTTGGCGCGAGGTTGCGTGTTACCGGCCAGATGGCATGCACCACGGTATTTTCGACAAGACAGTCCGACAGAACCATTTCGAGCTCACCGCGCCTGATGCTGTCGGCCGTCAGCCATGTCGGCAGAAAGACGATGCCGCAGCCGGCCAGTACCGCATCGAGCATCGGTTCGCCGTGGCCGAGCACCAGCCGCGCCTTGGGCGCGAATTTTTCGAGACGGCCGTCGGCATGCCTGACGGTCCAGGGATGGACAGCGCCGTCGCGGCCGTAGCCGATGAGGCTATGCCTGGCGAGATCCTCGATCGATTGCGGCCTGCCATGGGCGTCGAGATAGGCGGGGACGGCGACGATGCCCGAACGCTGGGCATAGATGCGGCGCGCGGCGATCGAAAGGCTGTCGTCGAGATCGCCCATGCGCACCGCCAGATCGATGCCTTCCTCGATCAGGTCGACGCGCCGGTCGTTGAACGAGATTTCCATCGTCAGATCCGGGAATTTTTTGGAAATGTCGAACAGCACCGGGGCGACGCATCGCCGGCCGAAAGCCAGAGGCAGGTCGACGCGCAGCCGCCCGGAAGGCACCTGCTTGCGGGAAGCGAGCAGTGACTGGGCGGCTTCGATCTCGGCCAGCGCCCTGACGCAGGCTTCATAGTAGCTCAGGCCCTCGCTGGTTGGGCTGAGGCTACGGGTGGTACGGTTGAGCAGGCGAACGCCCAACCGCTGTTCCAGCTGTGCGATCGACTTGCCGACCGCCGATTTCGTGACATGCAACCGGACAGCGGCGCCGGTGAAGCTGCCAGCCTCCACGGTATGAACGAATGCGACGATGCCCTGCAGATTGGCCGATTCCAATGAAGCGCTCCTATTGTAGAGTTTCACTCATTAATCCGTTGCAAAACATGCCACATAGAAGCTCTTTTCTCCATAGTGAAACGGCGTAAATGTCCGCGCAGCCATCAACCGCGGAGCGCGAACCAAATGAGCACCGAAAACAAATCCTGGCAGATGAACGGTTTCGGTCTGTCCAGGCTGAAGCCGGCTGAGGGCAAGCTGCCCCAACCCGGGCGGCATGACCTGCTGGTGCGCGTCACAGCGGTATCGCTGAATTACAAGGACAGGATGATCGTCGATGGCGTGCTGATACCGGACCTCAGCTTTCCGTTCGTGCCGACATCGGACGCGGTTGGCGAGGTGGTGGCGATCGGCGGCAAAGTCAGCCGCTTCGGCATCGGGCAGCGCGTGCTCGGCCAGGTCATCGCCGACTGGCCGGACGGCGACGCGCCGCCCGTGCTGCACAAGCATACGCTGGGTTCGTCACTGCCCGGCACGCTGTCCGAGCATGTGCTGTTTCATGAGGATGCCGCCGTGGCGGCGCCGCCGTCGCTCAGCGACATCGAGGCATCGACGCTGCCGATCGCGGCGCTGACGGCCTGGTTCGCGCTGGTCGAGGCGGCCAAGCCGATCCCGGGCGAAACCGTTCTCATCCAGGGCACTGGCGGCGTGTCGCTGTTTGCGCTGCAATTTGCCGCCGCCTTAGGCCTGCGCGCCATCGTCACCTCGAGCTGCGACGAGAAGCTCGAGCGGGCGAAGGCGCTCGGCGCCTGGAAGGGAATCAATTATCGCAGCCAGCCGGCATGGGACGAGGCGGCGCGCAAGCTGACAAACGGCGCCGGCGTCAGGCATGTGCTGGAAATGGTCGGCGGCGACAATGCGCGGCGCTCGCTCAATGCGCTGGACGCCGACGGCAGGCTGTCGCTCATCGGCCTTCTCGGCAGCATGGAGCTTAGTTTCCCGATCATTCCGTTCCTGCGCAACCGGATCGTCGTACAGGGCATATCGATCGGCCATCGCCGCGCTTTCGAGCGGATGAACCAGGCGATCGAGACGCTTGCGATCAAGCCGGTGATCGACAAGGTGTTTGGCTTCGACGAGGTGCCGCAGGCATTTGAGCGATTGGAGACGGGACCGTTCGGCAAGATCGTGATCGCCGTGCCCTGAACCCCGTCGGCACGAAAATGGCTGTCAGACGGGAAGGCTGATGGCGCCTACGGCAGTTGCAGCAGCACGCCGACAATGGCCTTGCCGTCGGTGAAATAGGGATCGCCTTCGCCGTTGCGCCCGGCCTTTGTGGCGCCGACGCCTGGTATCTGGCTGGTCGAGATCAGCATGCCGGCAGCGGCGAGGTCGCGCATCAACCCGTCGCGCTCGGCGTCGATGTCGGGGCCGATGTGATGGGTGATCGCGCCGGTATCGTGGCTGAGGCCGACGCCGCGGTCGAAGCTTGCCGAGCCAAGCCAAAGCGGCCGGCCGTCGTCGCCGGTCGCATCGGTCTGCCAGAAACGGACGTGGTGGCGCCGGTCGGCGCTGTCGCCGACCGGCTTTTCGAAGGCGAGGTCCTGGGCGCGGCCTTCGAACAGCAGCCGGCTGACCGGCGCATCGGGATAGGGGCGGTTAAACAGCACGCTTTCGCCGATCTCGATCGCGGTCTTCAGCGTGATCGCGTCTGCCGTATCCCAGCCGGCGACGGCAAAAGCATGGACAAGCTCCTTCCTGGTGCCGACAAGGCCGACATTGATCGGATCGCCCAGAATGCCTTGCGGCGTGTGCGTCACCATCTCGAATTGCCGGCTGCGAAAATTGCGGTCCCGCAACGTCCAGAACTCAGGCGCGGCGAAATAGGCGAGCGAAAGATAAGCGGCACAGCATGCCACCAGCCAGGTCGTTGCACGTCGTCGAAGGCTTCGTTGGCTCATGCATTGGCGCTCGAATTGGCAGGCCCGTCAGGCCGTCGAAATCCTTGGCAAGCGGCGCGCAGCCGGTCTATCGTAGCATGAAATGGCGTAGAACCGGCTAGCACGAATGAGGGCGTGATGAAGGGCAAACCGGCGCGCGGCACTGCCATGGCGTTGACCGCCGACCTTGTCGCGCTGGTCGAACGTGTCGAGCCCGACCCCGGCCCCGAGCCCGGGACGACAGAGCACACCGACGCGGAGTTCGATGGTCTTGTCGAGCAACTGCTGCTGAAATACCGGCCCGAAATGCTCTGGGTCTTTGCCTACGGCTCGCTGATCTGGAATCCCGAATTCGACTATGTCGAGCAGCGCCCGGCCACGGCGCCAGGGTGGCACCGCTCGTTCTGCATGAAGCTGACCCGCTGGCGGGGAACCCGTGATGTTCCGGCCTTGATGCTGGCTTTGGACCGTGGCGGCAGCTGCAAAGGCGTTGTCTACAGACTTCCGGCAGAAGATCATTTCGGGCAACTCGGTCGGCTGATGCGACGGGAGATCGACGCCAACCCGCCTACCAACGTGCCGCGCTGGATCTGGGTCGAGACCAGCGATGGTCCGCTACGCGCCCTGGCATTCGTCGCGGCGCCCGACGGCAAGGCTTATGCCGGGCGGCTGCCGCTCGATCAGGTGGCACAGACATTGGCGCGCGCAGCCGGACATTGGGGTTCGTCCGCCCAGTATCTGTTCCGCACCGTCAGCATGCTCGAGGAAAGCGGAATCCGCGACAAAAACTTGTGGCACGTCCAGGGTCTGGTCGCGCAGCACATCAAGGCTTCCACCGGCGGCACGCAACGCAGCTGATCCGGACGCTCTCGCGAAATGCTTGTTCCAATTTCATCTGAAAACCGGAACGGTCAGCGGCAGGCGCGGTAGCCGTTCTTGCGGTTCTTGATGTCGAAATGGAAATGGTTGCGGTGATCGTAATTGTAGCCGGGGCCGAGCACGGTGGTGAAGTACTGGCAGCCGTCGGCGCGCACATTGTTGAGGAAGCCGCGTGTGCGGAAGGCGAACAGGCCGGGCTTGCGGACGTCGATGTCGTCACCATTGTTGAGCTCGATGCTCATCACGTCGAGCGCATTGCCCTTGCCGTGTTCCGACAAAACACCTTCGCCGGCAATCCTGCGGCAGGAATAGCTCGAGCCCTGGTGGATGGTCTTGACGCCTGAAAAATAGCGCCAGCGGGCCGACGGGACGAGTTCGTTCCTGGTCCAGCCGGCAAAGGTGGCGGCCATGTCGCAGGTCAGCGTCGCGGCCGGCTTCATCTCGACGCTGCCGATGGCCGAGACCTTGACCGGATAGTCGATGCCGCACTGGCCTTCATGGATCGGCGCAACGTCGGTGTAGACGACGCCGAGGCGTTTCAGTTCCTTGCGGCAATCGATCTCTGTAGCCGGCATCTGTTCGGCCGGCGACATCGGGTTGTCCATGCGCGGATAGGCGGCCGTCATATATGGGTCGGACGGGACGAGGCGCTGCATGCCGGAATATTCCGGGCCGGAATCTTGGGGACCGGAATCTTGTGGGCCGGAATTGGGCGGAACGGCAGCGGTCTGGCTGCCGACATCGACGGCCGGCTGCAGCGACAGCACGCTGCCGGTATTGCAGGCCGAGACCGCTGCAATGGCAAGCACGGCGGCAAGCCTGCCGGCCATGCGTGCGCGTCCTGTGTGCCGCGCAGCGGCAAGCGCAGCGCGAAATAGCCCGGCCATCGGAGGGGTTCCCTGTCCCTGGATGGCACAGACTCTAAACCTGAAGAGTAAAGGAAAAATCAGCGGCGCCGTTCACGCCTGCGGCCAAATTGCGGCGCCCACTGTCGGCGCCCGGCGTCATTGGCAAAACGTGCCGCCATTGCGGCGCGGTTCGAGGTCGAAGTGGAGATGCAGCGAATGATCGGCGTCGCTGCCCGGGCCAAGCACGGTCTTGAACGGCCCGCAGGCGGCCTTGCGCACTGCATCCAGGAATTCCGCGTCCTTCTGTGGCGGCGTTGGACCGACATCGATCTCTTTCCCGTCGGAAAGCGTGAAGCTGGCGATGTCGAGGGCGTTGCCGAAGGCGTGCTCCGACAGTTTGCCGCCGGCGTGGCGCGGCCGGCAGACGAAGGCGGAGGCCTGGCCGATCGATTTGATATCCGTGCCGAACTCGGCCTTTGCGGCAGGCTGGATGACCGAAGCAGCAAAGCGGGCGGCCGCTTCCGCCATCTGGCAATTGAGCTCGGTTTCGGGACCGATGGCGATGGATTTGCCGAGCGTTTTCAGCACGACCGGGTAAGGGATCGAGCAACCGACCGCCGTATCATGCTCGGGCTTGCGCTCCTCGAAATCGACGCCCATGGACTTCAGCCGCCTGCGGCAGGCCAATTCTTCGGCCGGCATTTCCTTCCCGGCAATGGCGGCCGAGCGAGGATCTGGAAGGATTTCTTGCTCCGTCTTTTTGTCTGCCTCGGCCGGGTTTGGTGGCGCGGCCGGTGGGCTTGCCGGCGGCTCAGCCTGCGCCGGCTTTTCAGGAGGCTGTGGTGCAATCGCCGGCGGCTCCGGCTGCTGGGTCTTGGGCTGGCCATTTTGGGGCTGCCCGTTTTGCGGCTGCTCGTTTTGGGGCGGCTCAGCCTCCGGGGCATCCGCCGGGCGCGGTTCGGGGACCGGGATGTCGGCTGGCGACGGCGGAGTGGCTTCCTGGTTGAACTGCGGAACCGGTGCAGTTTGCGGCAGTTCGGGCGCCTTGGCCAGAGCGGGTCCCGTCAGCGACGTAGCCGTAACGGCCAGCAGCAATCTACCCAATCTGAAAAAGCCAAACGCCGCCATTACTTCGCAACGGCCAGAATGCAGGGAAGTTGCCTTGGGCGAGGCGGGCCGGCGATCACAATCGGTAACCGCGCCGTCACGCGCCGATCGCTTCCAGGCCCTCCTCGAGCCAGTCCGCCAGCAGCGGCATGCCGAGCAGGTACTTTGCCGTGCGCTTGTTGGCGCGCTCGCGGGCGGCGGTCAGCGCGTCCGTCCATTCCGTCGCGTCATAGTCGCCGCGGCCGACCCAGGCCAACGCAATCAGTTCGGCCGCTTCGTCGACATTGAGGTCGTCGATCAGTTCGCGCAGTTCCTCCTCGGTGAGATTTTCGGAGCTTTCCTCGGCAAGGCCGTCGTGATGGTGGTTGTCGTGCGCGTTGCCGTCGAGCTCTACCTCGTGCTCGGCGCCGTCGGCATAGTCTTCGTTGACGGCGGCGCTGAGCGCCTTCGCCTTCAGGATGAACAGGCGCACGGTGTCGGGACCGATCGAAAGCTCCCAGTCTCGTTCAACGCGTTGCTGCACCGGCCGTCTCCCTGCTTCGTGCTCGGTCGGCCCGATGATAGCGGATTTGCAGCGCTCGTCACGTTCTCTTGCGCGTCGGCGTTAATCGTGAACCATGATTTCCGACGCCCTCTGTTCCCGGGATAAGATGGCCTTCCTGGGAGAGATCGCGGTTTTGAGATAGAATGGCATTTTCCGGGGACGAAACGGCTTCGGCCCGGCGTTAGTGTTGCATTGTCAGGTTCAAAGGAGAGTGTAATGCGCAGACGACTGCTGATTCAGGTCATGGCCATCGCCGCCCTACCGCTGTTTGTGGCGCCGGCGTTTTCGGCTGGTGAAGGCGGGGGAGGTGGCGGTGGCGGCGGCGGCAATGGCGGCGGCGGCCAGAGCCAGTGCAAGAAGGGGGAGGCCTGGGACAAGAAGCAGAAGAAATGTGTCTCGCCGAAGCAAGGTATGCTGGACGACGACAGCATCTATGATGCCGGTCGCGCGCTGGCGATGGATGGACGCTATGACGAGGCGATCGCCGTGCTCAGCCTCGCCGCCAACAAGCAGGACCCGCGCATCCTCAACTATCTCGGCTATTCGCACCGCCATTCCGGCCGCATCACCGTCGGCCTCGGCTATTACGAGGAAGCGCTGCGCATCGACCCCAATTACACGCTGGTGCGCGAATATCTCGGCGAGGCGCACCTGCAGATCGGCGATCTTGCCGGCGCCCAGGAACAGCTCCGCGAAATCGAGAAGGGCACGGGCAAGGGATCTCGCGAATACGGCATGCTGTCGGAGCAGATCGATCATTTCATGAGGAGCTGATCCTCCGGAACGCTCGTCATAACCGGCTGTGAGCGATCGCAGCCGGTTTTTGCTGTGCTGCGCACGTTTGGCACAACCGGGATTTGGCATCACAGTACACACGATGCGATCTTGGAAACCCGCTTGACGTCGGGTCAGCCGCGCAATTGGTGGATGATTTTTCAAAAACCGACTTTTTGGACGTGAAAAACCCGCGAAGATTGCTATATCTTGCGAAATTGTGGTGAGACGGTTCCGTTAGCCCGAGGCTGCCGGACCGTTTTCTTTTTGTACCATCGACAAGGTCGCTCCCGATTGCGGGGGCGGCGGCAGGAAAGGTCAGGCATTATGAACAAGGTCCCGATGACAGGCGAGGGGTTCGCGTCATTGAAGGAAGAACTGCGCTGGCGCCAGCAACAGGAGCGGCCGCGTATCATCGAGGCGATCTCCGAAGCGCGCTCGCATGGCGACCTCTCCGAAAATGCCGAATACCACGCGGCAAAAGAGGCGCAGAGCCTCAATGAGGGCCGGGTCAACGAGCTTGAGGATCTGATCGCGCGGGCCGAGGTGATCGACGTCACCAAGCTCAGCGGCGACAAGGTCAAGTTCGGCGCCACCGTGGTGCTGGTCGACGAGGATACCGAGGAGAAAAAGACCTACCAGATCGTCGGCGACCAGGAGGCTGACGTGAAGTCCGGCCGCATCTCGATCTCCTCGCCGATCGCGCGCGCCCTGATCGGCAAGGAAGTCGGCGACGCCATCGAGGTCAACGCACCGGGCGGCGCCCGGGGCTACGAGATCGTCCAGGTGCAATTTATCTAGGACCTTTTGATAATTCTACTCCGGCGGCCGACTAGCGCGGTTTTCTGCGCTTCCGGTGCTCGCGTACTTTAAGTACGCTCCGCTCCGGTTCTCGAAACCCACGCTATTCGACTCGCCAGAGCGAATTCTGAAAAGGTCCTACGCCGCGCCTTGTGATTTAAGCGCCAGCAATCTCTCGGCTTCCGCCATCACCGCCGCCGGCGTGATGCCGCGGCCGGGTCTGGCAAGCAGCGTCGATGAGAACGGGCCGCGCGGGCCGGTCAGGCCGGGCTCGGTGGCGAGGAATACCGCCACCGTCGGCAGGCCGAAGGCGCTGACGAGATGGGTCAGGCCGGTGTCGGCGCCGATCACCAGCGCTGAGCCGCCGATGACAGCGGCGATCTCGGCAAGCGGCGACCTGGGAACCACCACGGTTTGCGAAACGGCGCCGGCGATCGCCTCGGCAACTGCCTTTTCCCGGTCGTTCGACCAGGTGGTGACCGGCGTCATCCCTCGTGCCACGAGAAGCCGGGCGGTTTCGATCCAGTCCGCGACCGGCCATTTCTTGTCCTCGCGGCTGGTGCCGTGCAGCAGGAAGGCGGTCTTTTCGCCGACAAAAGTCGATCTTCCGGCTGGCGGCACGATGCCGGAGTCAAGCCGGGAAAAATCCGGCTCGTAGCCGAGCGCCAGCCCGAACAGCCGTCTCGTGCGCTCGATGGCATGCAGGTCGCGCGGCACGGCGTAGCGATGGCCATAAAACAGGCTCGCCGAAGGCTCGCGGGCGCTCGAGCGGTCGAACCCGGCGATCGGTCCTGCCGCCAGCCGCGCCACCAGCGCCGATTTCAACAAGCCTTGCGCATCGAGAACGAGGTCGTAGCGGCAATCGCGCAAGGCGCGGCACAAGCCGACCACTTCCCGCCATGTGCCGGGCTCGAGCAGCTTCCTGCGCCAGCGCCGGATCGCCACGCTGTGGATGGTTTGGATGGCTGGATGCAGCGCCACGATGCCGGCAAAGGCCTCTTCCACGCACCAGTCGAACGACAGGCCGGGCCGGGCGCGGCGCGCATCCTCGATCGCGGGAAAGGTGTGGATGACGTCGCCCATCGACGACGTCTTGACGATCAGCACCTTCATGCGGCGGCCGGCATTTCCAGCAGCCGCTCCGCCGCCACCACGACGCGTTCGACGTCCAGCGTCTTCAGGCAGTTGAGATGACCGAGTGGGCAGGTCTTCCTGTGGCACGGCGAACAGGACAGGCCGAGCCAGACCAGTTCGCGACGCTCTGCGAGCGGCGGCGTGTTCTGCGGCGAGGTCGAGCCGTAGACGGCGACAACCGGCGTGCCGACCGCGGCGGCGACATGCATTAGCCCGCTGTCGTTGGAGACGGCGAGCCTGGCCGCGGCGATCAGGTCGATGGCATCCTCCAGCCGCGTCTGGCCGGCGAGATCGACGGCGCCCGGCGCAAGCGCGGCGATTTCAGCCGTCACCTCGGCGTCGTTCTTCGATCCGAACAGCGCCACGCCAAACCCCTTCGCCATCATCTCGCGGGCGAGGCCGGCATAGTGTTCGCTCGGCCAGCGCTTGGCCGGGCCGAATTCGGCGCCGGGCATAAGTGCCACGAATTTCCTCGCCGTCAGCCCGAAACGGCCGAGCAGTGCCGCCTGGTTATCCTGATCGACGGCAAGCTTGGGAGCCCGGAAGCCGCCGCCCTGGGCAAGGCCGAAATAGGCCTGCGCGGTGCGCCGTTTCAGGCGATCGGGCAAGGGCACGATGTCGGTCAGCAGCCCATAGCGCATTTCCTTGAGATGGCCGACGCGGCGCGGAATGCCGGCAAAGAACGGGATCAGCGCCGACTTCCAGCTGCCCGGCAGGATATAGGCCATGTCGTAGCGGCCGCGCAGCAGGCGGCCGAAGCGCCTGCGGACGCGGAATTCGAACGCGCCGGATTTCAGCGGCAGATCGATCTGCTGGCGTATTTCGGGCATGCGCTTGACCAGGGGGGCTGCCCAGGCCGGCGCCAGCACGTCGATGGCGGCGTTCGGATGAAGCTCCCTCAGCGCCTGGAACAGGCACTGCGCCATCACCATGTCGCCCACCCAGCGTGGGCCGATCACGAGGATCGTTGGGCTTTCAGCCATTCGACATAGTCTCTGACGCCGGTTTCCACTGTGCGGAACTGGCCATTGTAACCGGCTGCGCGCAAGCGGGACATATCAGCTTGCGTAAAGCTCTGGTAGCTGCCCTTGAGGTGGTCGGGAAATTCGATGAATTCGATCTGGCCTTGGCCGAGCGTATCGATCACCGTTTCGGCAATGGCGCGGAACGGCTGGGCCTTGCCGGTGCCGCAGTTGAAGATGCCGCTCGAGCCGCGTTTCCACAGCCACAGATTGACGTCGGCGACATCGCCGACATGGATGAAATCGCGGCTCTGCTCGCCGGGCCCGAAACCGTCATAGGCGCCGAACAGCTTGGGGTTTTCGCCGCGTTCGACCTGGTTGAACAAATGGAAGGCGACCGAGGCCATGGCGCCCTTATGCGCCTCGCGCGGTCCGTAGACGTTGAAATAACGCAGGCCCGCCACCGGCGAATGGTCGGTATCGAACACGGTGCGGCGGACATAGTCGTCGAACAGCTTTTTCGAATAGGCATAGACGTTGAGCGGGCGTTCGTATTGCGGATCCTCGCGGAACTCGGCGCCGCCGCCATAGACCGAAGCGGACGAGGCATAGAGGAAGGGTACGCGCACGGCCAGGCAGGCGTGCAGCAAGTGCTTCGAATAGGTGTAGTTGACCTCCATCATGAACTTGCCGTTCCATTCGGTGGTGGTCGAGCAGGCACCCTGGTGGAAGACGGCCTCGATGCGGCCGAGGTCCCCGGCTTCCATCCGCGCCAGGAAATCGTCCTTGTCGAGATAATCGGCGATCTCGAGATCGGTGAGATTGGCGATCTTGTGGCCGTCGGTGAGGTCGTCGACGACGAGGATGTCGCTGAAACCGTCGGCGTTGAGCGCGGCGACGATGTTGGAACCGATCATGCCGGCGCCGCCCGTGACGATGATCATGAAAGCCTCTGGTACCTTGTGCCGGTTGTAGCCCTTGTGGGATTCTGGCCTTATAGGGGAGCCGGGCCGGGCTGTCGACAAAGCAGGTGGCGGGCGGCAGGATGAGCGTCATAGTGGCGTCGCAAAGGTCTCGTTTCGGTCGGCCTGCCGGCCGACCGGCGACAGGAGCAAGGTAATGCCGTCAACCGAACTGCTTGTCGCCTTTTTCGCCACCACGGCGATCTTCGCCTATATCCCCGGTCCGGCGATGCTCTATGCCGCCGCGCAAACCATGGCGCGCGGCCGCTGGTCCGGCCTGATGGCGGCGCTCGGCATCCATCTCGGCGGCTATGTCCATGTCTTCGCCGCCGCTGTCGGCCTGTCGGTGCTTTTCCATGCCGTGCCGGTGCTTTACATGGCGGTCAAGCTGGTCGGTGCACTGTATCTGATCTGGCTCGGTGTTTCGCTGTTTCGCGCCAAGGCCCAAGGCGATGCGGTTTTGCCGGGAATTCAGCCGAAATCCGCCCGCCGCGCCTTTTTCGAGAGCGTTGCCGTCGAGGTGCTCAATCCCAAGACGGCGATTTTCTTCATGGCGTTCCTGCCGCAATTCATCGATGCCTCGGCAGGGTTTCCGGTCTGGCTGCAGTTCGTCGTGCTTGGAACGATCGTCAATTTGATGTTCTCGTCGGCCGACATTGTTTGCGTGATGCTGGCCGGCGCGGTGACCGCCAGGCTGCGGCGCTCGAGCCGGGCGCAACGACTGATGCGGCGCGCCGGCGGTGCGGTGCTCGTCGGGCTGGGCGTGCATGTCGCGTTGCAGAAAAGCTGACGCACCGTCGCGCTGCCGCGATCGGTCGAAGGCCTGCCGTTGCGTTGGCTGGAATTGCGGTATATCGGCATCGCCATGAACGGCCGGCCCTGCCAATCGAATTTCCCTGTCACTGAAATCGGCTCTCCCGCGCGTTGACATGATCAAGCTGCCTTCACCCGAACCTCTTCACCGCGCCATCTCGCGCTTCGGCAGCGCCACCGTGCTGGTGGTCGGCGATTTCATCCTCGACCGTTTCGTCAATGGCGTAATCGAGCGCATTTCGCCGGAAGCGCCGATCCCCGTGCTGCACGGGCGCGGCGAAACGCTGGCGATGGGTGGCGCCGGCAATGTCGTCGCCAATATCGTTTCGCTCGGCGCCGCCGCCATACCGGTCTCAGTGATCGGTGCTGACGAGGCCGGCAAGAACCTCATGCGCATGCTCGACGAGTTTGGCGTCGACACCGGCGGGCTGGCGCAGGATGCCGATCGCATGACGTCGTCGAAAAGCCGCTTCAGCGCGCTCAACCAGCAGGTGCTGCGTTTCGACGAAGAGGAAATCAAGCCGCTGGGCGATGCCGAGCGGGCGATGATGGTCGGGCATTTCCGCGACGCGCTGGCGCGCGCCGACATCGTCATCCTGTCCGACTATGGCAAGGGCGTGCTGCTCGACGGCGTCGCCGGCGAGCTGATCTCGATCTGTCGGGAAGCGGGCAAGCCGGTGCTGGTCGATCCGAAGGGCAGCGACTATGCGCGTTATGCCGGCGCGACGGCAATCACGCCCAACCGTAAGGAGCTCGGCGAGGCGGTCGGCCGCGCGGTGTTCGCCGACGACGAGATCGAGGCGGCGGCGCGCCAGCTGATTGCGGCGCACGGTTTCGATTTCGTCGTCGCGACGCGCAGCGAAAAGGGCATGAGCGTCATCGGTGCGGACGACGCCCGGCATATCGCCACGCAGGCGCGCGAAGTGTTCGACGTTTCAGGCGCCGGCGACACGGTGATCGCGACGTTTGCACTGGCGCTTGCTGCAGGGGCGGATCGCGTCATGGCCGGATCGATCGCCAACGCCGCCGGCGGCGTTGTCGTCGGCAAGCGCGGCACGGCGCGGCTGACGATCGAGGAACTCACCGGCGCGCTGTTTCGCTCGCATGGTCCGGTTGCCCACAAGGATGCCATCCTCGATGCCGCCGCCGCCGCGCGGCTGGTGGCGGGCTGGAAGGACGAGGGCTTGAGCGTGGGCTTCACCAATGGCTGTTTCGATATCCTGCATGCCGGCCATGTCAGTCTGTTGCACGCGGCGCGCAGCCTGTGCGACCGGCTGGTGCTCGGCCTCAACAGCGATGCCTCGGTGCGCCGGCTGAAAGGGCCGGGGCGCCCGGTCAACGACCAGCATGACCGGGCCTGCGTGCTGGCAGCACTTGCCTCCGTCGACGCCGTCGTCCTCTTCGAGGAGGATACGCCGCTTTCGCTGATCGAGGCGCTGAGCCCCGACATACTAGTCAAGGGCGCCGACTATACGGTCGATCAGGTGGTTGGCGCCGATGTCGTGCAGAAGGCCGGCGGGCGCGTCGTGCTGGTCGATCTCGTTGCCGGCAAGAGCACGACCGGCACCATCGGCAGATTGCGCGCCGGGAACTGAGGATTTCATGTCCGAACTGAACGATTACCTGGCCCGCTCGGCGGCCGCGATTTTGGCGATGGTCGAGCGCGACCTGACCAGCGAGATGGAGCGGGCGGTCAGCGCCGTCGTCGCCGCGCTTTCGCAGGGCAAGGCGTTGCTGATCGCCGGTAATGGCGGCTCGGCCAGCGATGCCATCCACATTGCCGGCGAGCTGGTCGGCCGCTTCCTCAGGGAGCGCAAGGCCTACAACGTCATCGCGCTGCCCGCCAATGCGGCGGTGCTGACAGCCTGGGGGAACGACTACGGCTTCGACACGGTGTTTGCGCGCCAGGTCGAGGCGCATGGCTCGGCGGGCGCCGTGCTGCTCGCCATCTCGACCAGCGGCAATTCGCCAAGCATTCTCGCCGCCGCCCAGCAGGCGCGCATGATGGGCATGACGGTCATCAGCCTGACCGGCGACACCGGCGGCAAGCTGAAGCCGCTATCCGACATCCTGCTCAACGTACCCTCGACCTCGACGCCGATCATCCAGCAGGGGCATTTGTGCCTCTACCACCATCTCTGCGAAATGGTCGAAACGCGCCTCTGCGACGCGGGGTGATTGGGTATTCGATTAGGCGCCAGCGCTGAAGCTGCCGATCTCCCCCCTTGTGGGGGAGATGCCCGGCAGGGCAGAGGGGGGCGCTGTCCCGCCGACCTGTCGATGGATTTTCAATCATGCCCTCAGACATGTTATCGGCTGGTCGCAGGTGAACGAGGTTGGCGTTCCTTCACGCCCCCCTCTGTCCTGCCGGACATCTCCCCACGAGGGGGGAGATTGGATGTAGCCTCGGTTTTCGCCAATCTTCAACGCTGAAGACAATTTTGTTCTTGCTTTGTGCCGGCAGCTATGCTACTAATTTGGGTATGGTGATGATTTCCACCACCGACCCGCCCGCCGAGGCGGGTTTTTTGTTTCCGGGTTTTTGTTTCGCAGGCGCTTTGCCTGGTCTCTCAAGCTGAAAGTGCCACCAGCCCTTTGTCCTTGACCCGGCGGATGGTCAGCGCGGTTCGCACCGTATCGACCGAGGCGCTTGGGTCAGAGCACAATTAGTTGGCTTCTGCCAATGTCGCGAAGTTTAGGATTTTTGCGTCATCCAGCGGCGAAAAAGCCGGCCATCTATGATGAGCAGGCTTGCAATGATCGATGTCATCCCCGCGAACTCGAACGGCTCCAGCCTTTCCCCGAGAAACACTGTGCCAAGCAGGATCGCGCTGGCAGGCACCAGAAGCGTCACGAGGGAAGCGTTTGTCGCTCCGGCCGAGGCGATCAGGTTGAAATAGAGGATGAATGCCAGCGCCGTCGTGAAGACCGCAAGAACAGCCACTGCCGCCCATATGGGGACGCTTGACGTCACGATCGCCGCCGGACTGTAGAGAAGGAAAACGATCGGCAACATGACTATGGTGGAGGCAGTGAGTTGGCCGGTCGCCACCACCGATGGCTTCATGTTCTTGAATCGCTTGGCGTAGACGACGCCGAAGCCGTATGAGATGGCCGCCCCGATCACGGCGAGCTTCGCCCAGGCAGGGCCACCAAGATTGGACAGCAGCCCGGGGCCGATCATGATGGCGGCTCCGGCGATTCCGAGCCCCACTCCCGCCAGCTTGGTCGCCGACAATTTCTCATCCGCCGTCAGCAGGTTTGCAACGAGGATCGTCCACAGAGGTGTTGTTGCATAGAAGATAGAGGCAAGACCCGCACCAATCTCGGTTTGTCCTGTGAAGATCAGGGAGAACGGAATCACGTTGTTGAGCAAAGCCAGGCACAGGAAGGGGCCGGGCCTCGCCAGTGCGGGAGCGAAAGAAATGCCGCGCGTCCTCAGCCATAAATGCAGGACGAAGGCGGCGATCGACACCCGATAAAGGACAAGGGCCAGTGGCGGAATCTCGGCTACCGCGATGCGCGCGAAGAAGAAGGTGCCGCCCCACAGAAAACCCAGAAGCAGCAACTGCCCCCAGTCGCTTGCCGACATTGAGCGTGTCGGTGCTGTCGTGCTCAACGCTTCGCCTGTCTAATTTCGGAGTGTAAGTGCAGACGATAATACGAATTAAACTGGCGATTATATTGGAAGTTTTGCCTAAATCGACCAGATTTATTAGAATATTAATATTGGAATTAATATTCTAAAGTGTTTTAGAATTCCTATTGTCGAATATCAAAGCTTCCGTTGCTGCGGTCCCGATCAGGCGTTGAACGCCACTAGCCCTTCATCCTTGACCCGGCGGATGGTCAGCGCGGTTCGCACCGTATCGACATTGGCTGCCGAGGCCAGTTCCTCGATGACAAAGGTCTGGAAGGTGCCGAGGTCGCTCGCCACGCAATGCAGCAGGAAGTCGGACTCGCCCGACACCATCCAGGCATCGCGCACGATCGGCCAGCCGCGGGTGCGCTCGGCGAAGGTCTTGAGCTCGGCGTCGGCCTGGTGATGCAGGCCGATCAGGCAGAAGGCGACGACGTCGAGGCCGAGCGCCGGCGCGTTGAGCAAGGCGCGGTAGCCGCGGATGATGCCGGCTTCTTCCAGCCGCCTGACGCGGCGCAGGCATGGCGGCGCCGAAATGCCGACCCGGCTCGACAGTTCGACATTGGTCATGCGCCCGTCCTGCTGAAGCTCGCGCAGGATCTTCCAGTCGATGGCATCGAGATCGGCCTTGATCGGCATGGCGGCTTCCGTGCGGGCTTCCGTGGTGACGCGAAAGAATCTTTCGCGACTTTGTAGTTAAACGACTTTGCTGTCTATTCCATCCGGTGGATCGAGGATTTTCGCATCATCTTGCTACCGGTTGCTTGTCGCCGTCGCCGGTGCGGAAGCTTTCCGGGGACGAACGGCAACTTGCCTTGCTGGCGTCGCAGGCAACACTTACATTACGCGCAACAATCGACGAGAGTTCATGCCACAATCCATGGCTGCTCCCCCGCAGAGGCTTTTCATGATCACCAAGCACGCGCCTGTTCTCATCATCGGCTCCGGCCCTGCCGGCTATACGGCGGCGATCTATGCCGCCCGCGCCATGCTCAAGCCAATGCTGGTCGCCGGCCTGCAGCAGGGCGGGCAACTGATGATCACCACCGATGTCGAAAACTATCCGGGCTTCGCCGACCCGATCCAGGGCCCATGGCTGATGAGCGAAATGCTCAAGCAGGCCGAGCATGTCGGCACCGACATCGTCAACGACATCATCACCGAGGTCGACCTCAATGTGCGGCCGTTCCGCGCCAAGGGCGATTCCGGTACGACCTATACCGCCGACGCGCTGATCATCGCCACCGGCGCGCAGGCGAAGTGGCTGGGCATCCCGAGCGAACACACCTTCATGGGCTTTGGCGTCTCGGCCTGCGCCACCTGCGACGGCTTCTTCTATCGCGGCAAGGATGTCGCGGTGATCGGCGGCGGCAATTCGGCGGTGGAGGAAGCGCTCTATCTCTCCAACCTGGCCAAGAGCGTCACCGTCATCCACAGGCGCAGCGATTTCCGCGCCGAGCGCATCCTGCGCGAGCGGCTGCTGCAGAAGGACAATGTCCGCGTCATCTGGGATACGGTCGTCGACGAGATCACTGGCCGGCCCGGCAAGGCGCCGATGCCGCCTTCGGTCGAAGGGCTGAAGCTGCGCAATGTGGTGACCGGGCAGGAGATGCATCTCGTGGTCGACGGCGTGTTTGTGGCGATCGGCCACGCACCGGCGGTCGAGCTGTTTGCCGGCAAGCTGAAGCAGAAGCCGAACGGTTATCTGTGGACGGCACCGGATTCGACCCGCACCGACATGCCGGGCGTGTTCGCCGCCGGCGACGTGACCGACGATATCTACCGCCAGGCGGTGACGGCGGCCGGGCTTGGCTGCATGGCCGCGCTCGAGGCGGAAAAATATCTGGCGGGGATCGAGGTTCACCGCGAAGCGGCGGAGTGATTGTTGAATAAGCGGCTGAGAAAAGCCGCGCAAAAGCCTGATTTTTCATTCAGACGCCAAAACAGGCGGACGCCAGAAAACAGGACGAGGGGAAATCATGGCGTTGGATTGGGACAAGCTACGCGTGTTTCACGCCGCAGCAGAAGCGGGGTCGTTCACCCATGCCGCGGAAACACTGCATTTGTCGCAATCGGCGATCTCGCGGCAGGTCAGCGCGCTCGAGCATGACGTCGGCGTGCCGCTGTTCAATCGCCACGCCCGCGGCCTGGTTCTGACCGAACAGGGCGAGATGCTGTTCCGCACGGCGCACGACGTGCTGATGAAGCTCGAAACCATCAAGTCGCGGCTGACCGAGACCAAGGACCGGCCCTCCGGCGTGCTCAGGGTGACGACCACGGTCGGCCTCGGCGCCGGCTGGCTGACCGAGCGCGTGCAGGAATTCATCGAGCTCTATCCCGAGGTCAGCCTGCAGCTTATCCTCGCCAATGAGGAGCTCGACCTCACAATGCGCCAGGCCGATTGCGCCATCCGGCTGCGCCAGCCGCAGCAGCCCGACCTCATCCAGCGCCGCCTGTTCACCGTGCATTTCCATCTCTACGCGGCGCCCTCCTATGTGAACAAATACGGCAAGCCGAATTCGATCGCCGAGCTGAAGGCCCATCGCATCGTCACCTTCGGCGTGCCGGTGCCGGCGCATTTGTCGGAACTGAACTGGCTGGAAACGGTCGGCGATTTCGAAGGCGGGCAAAGGGTACCGACGCTGCAGATCAATGACATCCTGTCGATCAAACGGGCGGTGCAGGGCGGCGCCGGCATCGCCATGCTGCCGGATTACGTGGTCAGCAAGGATTCCGGGCTGGTGCAGTTGCTGCCCGAGACCGAGGTGCCGTCCTTCGACACCTATTTCGCCTATCCCGACGCGATGAAGAACCAGGCGAAGCTGCATGTCTTCCGCGATTTCATCATCGCCAAGGCGCGCAGCTGGTCGTTTTAGTTTCTAGTGCAGCTCGTCGACTTTTTCCGAGCAGCGCCGGCGATTGGCGAAAGCTTCGGTGAAAGCGTCATTCTCCCCGTATAGTGACGGGGAGAAGGGGGCCGTATCGCCGGTTTCGCTAATTGTCGGCGTCCAGAAATTACCCGCGCCAAGGCGTCAGGCGGGGCAGCCAACCGGGCACGGCGCAGCGGTAGGCTTCGTATTCGGCGCCGTAGCGGCGGGCAAGCGTCGGTTCCTCATATAGTTTCACGAAGGAGATCATGGCGGCCGCGGCGATGACTAGATAGGCGGCGACCGCCCAGCTCGAAAACAGCAGTGCCTGGCCGAGGATGATCGACAGCACAGCGACATACATCGGGTTGCGCACATGGCGGTAGATGCCGCCGACCACCAGCCTTTCGGTCGGCGCGACCGGGGCTGGCGTACCCAGGCCCTCCAGGGCAAAACGGGCAAAGGCGTGCAGCAGTATGGCTGTGCCGGCGATAACCAGCAGCCAGCCCACAAGAACGAAACCGGGCAGTCTCGACCAGGGCAGGCGATAGCGGTCGGTCAGCAGCCAAGGCAGCAGTCCGGCGACCACGCCGGGCGCTACAGCAAGGAAGATGACGCTGCCGGCGATCGCCGAAGCGGGCCGCATGGAGGTCTCCTTACCTAGAGCCTGTTCCATCCCGATGAAATCGGGATGGGCTCTATCTTCCTGTTCGACCGGGATCATGCTCTAAGGCGCGCCCTTGAACGGTTTCCTGCAACGCTCCTCAGGTCTTGTTCTTATTCATGCATCACAAACCGCTGCACCCTCGGGTCAAGTCCGAGGCGGGCTTTTGGGCGACATGCACCCAGCAAGGTCTGGCTGCCGAAAAAACAAACGCGTGCTGCACGATTCCACGTCATCCTGCGTTTTTCGACTTTCCGAGCAAGAATCGCTGCCGATTCGCGGCTGCAGATCGATTTTTGCCTTGCCGCAGGCTGCATTTCAGCGATTCAACTGGTCCTATTGCGCTTCGGGCCGGATTGGACCACAGCCGGCGCCTTTTTGCATGTGTGTGTTGCAAAATAGATGCTTGTTTCTTGGGCATGAAGAGCACATATATAGATCATCTCCTGAGCGCGTTCTCCTCCCATTAGCGCTCTCGAGTGTTCCCCTCTGGAGGTTAGCCTTAACAGGCACTTCCAATCAAACTCAGCCGGGTCTTCATTGATCCGGCTTTTTTGTTGCCCGAAACCAACACATCGCCAGAAAATCGGCCGGAACTGGCGCGTAACAGTGACATGTAACCTCGGGTAACATGCCGCGGGCGCGCCAAATCGATTAAGCAGAGCATAGGACGCGGTGTGGCTCGTCCGGGGGATGGGGGCATCACTCGGACGACCCGGGCTCAGGCGGCTACCGCGTCCGAACCTTCCTCCGCCGCCAGGCACCGGCGGCAAGCATGCGGCGGACCTGCCGTTTCGCCTCCCACGAAGACGGTCCGCAACGAAACGGCGCCCGGATGATCCGGGCGCCGTTTCCTTGTGTTCTGGCCGCAAGCTGTTGTTTCAGGCGGCCTTGCCGTTGGCGTTCAGCGCTTCGTCGGCCAGCCGGCCGGTGAGTTCGGCCATGTGGTCGAAGACGGCCCGGTAGCTGGCGACACCCGCAGTGGCCGAGCGCAGCTCGATGATGAGGTCGCCGATCTCGGCCTGCGGCATGGTCGCCTCAACAACGTCCCATCCGGGCCAATCAGGCCGCGCGTCATAGCCGAGGATCTGGCCGCGCCGCTGCGGGATCAGTGCGATGATCTTCGACGTCGCGTCGGACGGCGTGACGATCTCGACCTTCATCACCGGTTCGAGCAGCACCGGCGAGCACGCGGCCATGCCTTCCTTCATCGCCAGCTTCGCCGCCATCTGGAAGGCCATATCGGAGGAATCGACCGCATGGTAGGAGCCGTCGGAAAGGTTGACGGCAACATCGACGACCGGGAAGCCGAGCGGCCCGGATTTCAGGTAATCGCGCACGCCGGTCTCGACCGACTGGATGTAGGTCTTCGGCACGACGCCGCCGGTGATCGTATCGGTGAACTGGAAGCCTGACCCGCGCGGCAGCGGTTTGATCTCGATCACCACGTCGCCGAACTGGCCGTGGCCACCCGATTGTTTCTTGTGGCGGCCCCGCTGCTGCGTCGCTTTGCGGATCGTCTCGCGGTAGGGCACGGCCGGCACATGGCCTTCGACCGGGATCTGGTTCTTGCCTTCCAGCCGCTCGCGCACGACGCGCAGATGCATCTCGCCATGGCCGGACAGCACGGTTTCGGCCGAATCCTGGTTGTGATGCAGGTTGAGCGAGGGATCTTCCTCGGCCAGGCGCTGGATGGCCGCCGACATCTTGACCTCGTCCTTGCGCTCTTTCGGCCGCAGCGCGAAGGCGAAGACCGGTTGCGGCGGCGCCAGCGTGACCAGCGGCTTGATGCCGCCCTTGGTCGAGCTCAGCGTCTGGCCGGTCCTGACGGCGTCGAGCTTGCCGAGCGCGACCGTGTCGCCGGCCTTGGCCGAAGTCAGCTTGATCTGGTCCTTGCCGAGCATCTTGTAGATGCCGGAGACCTTTGCCGTTTCGCCATTGGAAAGGAACAGCTCGGCGGCGTCGGCGACCTGGCCGGACAGGATGCGCGACACCGATAGCTTGCCGCCATGCGCGGTGTGGACGGTCTTCATCACCTGGACCACGGTGGCGTTGCCATCGGGCGCGCCGAGACGCTGGCGCGTCGCCTCGATGTCGGGTGCGTCGTGACGGATTGTCTTCAACAGGCGCAGCACGCCATTGCCCTTCTCGGCGGTGCCGATCAGCACCGGCGTCACTATGCCGTCGCGCAGGTCGGCGGCAAGATCGTCGAAGATGGCATCCTTTGGCGGTTCGATCTCGTCCAGCAATTGCTCCATCAGCCGGTCGTCATGGTCGGCGAGCGTCTCCAGCATGGAAAAGCGCGCCTCGAGCTCGCGCGCCTTGTCGTCGCTCGGGATCTGCGCGACCTCGCTCTCGGCATATTCGCGGTAGATGTAGGCTCGCTCCAGAGCAAGATCGATCGAGCCGATGACGACGCCGTCCTTGCGCAGCGGGATCTGGCGCAGCAGCAGAGGCACCGAGCTTGCAGGCTGGAGCATCTTCAGCGTGTCGCGCACGCCTGCTATCGCCTTGTCGACCTTGTTCAGGAACAGGATGCGCGGCACGCCGAGATCATCGAGCTTGCGCATGATCAGCTGCAGGGCAGGAATCTTCTTCTCGTCGGCTTCGGCGACGACCACGGCGACGTCGCAGGCGGCCAGCACCGGCTCGGCTTCGAAGGAGAATTCGATGGAACCGGGACAATCGACGAAGGTGAACGGCTCGCCCATGAATTCGGTGGTAGCGAAGGTCGCCTCGACGCTCATCGCATGGGCACGCGCCTCGGGCGAATGATCGGAAACGGTATTTCCCGACGAAGCGGGATTCTGGCGGGGAATGGCGCCTGTACGGGCGAGTATGGCTTCGAGAAGTGTCGTCTTACCGCTTGCGAAGGGACCGACTATGGCAATGCATTTCGGTCCCGTGCGTCGTCCTCCGGCGCGAGTACCCATGGCTGACCTCCACTCAGGCGTTTCCCTGTGAGCGGCGGCCGGCCTGTCGGCCGTCGCGGGCGAGGCTTTTTTCAATTTGCCACCTACCCAAAGGGCATCGTCCCACGGGCAGGCCGGGAGGGCAAGGGATTTGAAGTTGAAGGGATTTGAAGTTGACGTTCGGGTTCAGCCGGTGCCGGCTAGGCGCGACGCCAGCGGGGTTGCGTCCACGCGCTGCACTGCCACCGTCTCGGCAAAGCGCGCGAGCAGCGGATTGAACAGGTCCGCACGTTCCCAGAAAGGCGCATGCCCGGCGCCGGGGACGATTTGGCAATGCTCCCACAGCGAGCCGTAGGCGAGCGTCTCAAAATAGCCGAGCCGGACGAACGGATCGTTCTCGCCATTGACTATGGCGACCGGAAATGCGGCTTGCTCGACCACCTGTCGCTGGTCGGCGCCCTTGCCTGTGAGCATGCCGCGCGTCACCGCGGCGCGCAGCCGGCCGTCGGTGCGCAGGATGGTTTTGCGGAAGGACGGGTCGGCGGTGTCGCCGAAGCAGAGCGTTTCGAAGCGCTCGGCATCGCGTTCGGAATACGTCTTTTTGGACGCCAGCAGCATGTCCCAATGCGCATGGAAGCCGCGCAGCATGCCGAAAGGGCCCTTGGATACCGGCGGCGCGCCGGTTAGCATCAGCCCGCCGACGGCGCGGTGGAAACTCGCGAGCTCGATTGCCACGTGCCCGCCAAGCGACCAGCCGAAGACGACGGCGCGGCCGATCCCCAAGGCATCGAGGAGCTGAGCCGCCGACTGGGCAAGGCCGGCGATGGTGTAGTCCGTCGCCGGATCGCGGGCGTCAGACGATTCGCCATGGCCGGGCAGGTCGAAAGCAATCAATCGATGGGCAGCGGCCAACGGGCTGTCGAACTGGCGGGCGAATACGGCGCGCGAACTGCCCGAGCCGTGGATCAGGACAAGCGGGATGCCTGGTCCCGACGACTGGCTGAGGCGCAAATCCGCTTGCGGCGTGCGGATCGTGCGGTGGGAAACGGCCATAGCTGGTTGGACCTTCGGATTGTCTCGAGGTCAACATCGCATGCCGAGGTCACCATGTTGTTTAGAACGGTGGTTAAGAAATGATTTCTCGGTTTCTGCCGAGTATGATGCAGCGAATCCACCACAGCTAACCCCGGGACCCTGATGATGGAATCCACACTCGACCTTCTCCTCTCGATCAGCAGCATCGCCACGCTCGGCCAATATGCCTGGTCGATGCGCGCGCATTTCCAGTCATCGAGCATGTCTCAAGGCGCCATGATCATTTCGGCCGTCGTGGTCGGCACGGCGCTGTTCTTTCTTGCACTGCTGTGGATCGAGCGGCAGCCGGTTGCAGCGAAGATCGTCGGGCTCGCCATCGAACTGGCAAGCTCGGCGCTTTTCTGGTGGGCGATCTCGGTCTCACGCAAGGCGCGGCTGCGTTTCGCGTTCGATCCGGACAATCCCGACAGCCTGGTGACCGAAGGCCCTTATCTCCATGTCCGCCATCCGTTCTACACGTCCTACATCATCTTCTGGATCGGATGGGGCATCGCGACCTGGTCGGTGTGGGCGGTGGTGCCGGTCGCCGGCATCGTTACGATCTATGTGATCGCGGCCTTGGACGAAGAGCGAAAATTTTCGCGGACAAGGCTGGCCGATGCCTACAACGCCTACCGCACGCGCACCGGCCTGTTCTGGCCTCGCCTTGCCCGTAGCCGGGCAGGACATGCAGCCGGCATCGGACGAAAGTGGTAGGGTCTAAGTCCGCACACCGAGGAATCAAATCGAGGATTGCGACGATGAAGATCATTGCCTGCGGCAGCGTGCCGACGATCGTTGCGCCGGAGACATATTTCACCGGCCGGGTTTTGCAGACGCCGATCATCGAGAAAGAGGCGCCGGCGCGGCTCAGGGCCACGCTGGTCAGCTTCGAGCCCGGCGCCCGCACCCACTGGCACACGCATCCGCTCGGCCAGACGCTCTATGTCACGTCCGGTGCCGGCCTCGCGCAAAGCTGGGGCGGGCCGATCCAGGAGATCAGGGCCGGCGACGTCGTCTCCTTTGCGGCCGGCGAAAAGCACTGGCACGGCGCCGCGGCCAAATCGGCGATGACCCACATCGCCATGCAGGAGGCGCTCGACGGCTTGCATGTCGACTGGCTGGAGAAGGTCAGCGACGAGCAGTATGGCGGCTGAAACGTCTCAGGCCAGCGAGGCAGTAAAGCGCTGGATGCGCGTGCAGGCCTCTTCGAGCAGTGTCTCCGATGTGGCGTAGGAGATGCGGAAGTTCGGGCCGAGGCCAAAGGCCGAGCCGAAAACAACCGCCACGCCCTCGGCCTCGAGCAGTTCCGAGCAGAAGGTTTCGTCGCTGTCGATCACCTTGCCGCTCTTGGTCTTCTTGCCGATCAGCTGGGCACAGGAGGGATAGACGTAGAAAGCACCCTCCGGCGACGGGCAGGTGATGCCGCGCGCCTGGTTGAGCATCGAGACGACGAGATCGCGCCGGCCCTGGAAGATCGCCTTGTTCTTCGGGATGAAATCCTGCGGGCCGTTCAGCGCTTCGACCGCCGCCCATTGGGCGATGGTGCAGGCGCCGGAGGTCTGCTGGCCCTGGATCATGTCCATCGCCTTGATCAGCGGCACCGGGCCTGCCGCATAGCCGATGCGCCAGCCGGTCATGGCATAGGCCTTCGACACGCCGTTCATGGTCAGCGTGCGCTCATAAAGCTTAGGCTCGACCTCGGCGATCGTCTTGAAGACGAAGTCGCCATAGGTCAGATGCTCGTACATGTCGTCGGTCAGCACCCAGACATGCGGGTGCTTCAACAGCACGTCGGCCAGGCTCTTGAGCTCCGCTTCGGTATAGGCGGCGCCCGAGGGGTTGGACGGCGAGTTCATCAACAGCCATTTGGTGCGCGGCGTGATCGCCTTCTCCAGCACGGCCGCCGTCAGCTTGAAGCCGTTGTCGATCGAGGTCTCGACAAAGGCCGAGGTGCCGCCGCAGATCGCTACCATTTCGGGATAGCTCACCCAATAGGGCCGCGGGATGATCACCTCGTCGCCGGGGTTCAGTGTCGCCATGAAGGCGTTGAACAGGATCTGCTTGCCGCCGGTGCCGACGATGGTCTGCTCCGTCCGGTAGTCGAGATTGTTCTCACGCTTGAACTTTTTCGCGATTGCTTCGCGCAGCGGCACGATGCCGGAGACCGGCGGGTACTTCGTCTCGCCGCGGCGGATCGCCTCGATTGCGGCGTTCTTGATGTTGTCGGGGGTGTCGAAGTCCGGTTCGCCGGCGCCCAGCCCGATCACGTCCCGGCCGGCGTTTTTCAGCTCGCGCGCTTTCTGCGTCACCGCGATGGTCGCGGAAGGCTTTACGCGGGAAAGGGCGTCGGCAAGAAAGGCCATGAGAGATATCTCCAGAAAGCACCGGCGCGGCGAAGGCGCCGCGGCGCCTCTCATGTCGCATCATCTGGTCAAGCGCAAGCCCCGGCGCAAGCCCAGCGCAGGCATTGTCGAATGAGCCAACGCGCAATGCTGGCAACAATAAATTCATCAACGATCGGTAAAAGCTTGAACGGCAGGACCGTGGCCGGTCTGCCAGTCTCGTACAGCGAGGAACCGTGACGCGCAGCATCGAGCTTGCCCATATCATCCGCCATGATGACGGCACCGCCAGCGGTGTCTGGGGGCTCTATACGCTGCAAAGCGCTTTCCAGCCGATCTTCGCCTTCAACAAGGGCAAGCTTTCCGTCGTCGCCTTCGAAGGGCTGATCCGGCCGTTCCGCGACGGCGAGCCGCAGCAGCCGATGAGTTTCTTCAACAGCTGTCCGGCGGTCGACCGCCTGCATATCGAGGCGCTGACACGGACGCTGCACCTTCTGAACGCCGGCGCCTGCCTGCCGCGAGACGCCTCGATCTTCATCAATTTCGATCCGTCGGTGTTCACCGACCGCGGCATCGCCGACAAGGCGCTGCGCGACATGCGGCTGGTGCTGCACGAGGCCGACATCGATCCGCGCCGCGTCGTCTGCGAGGTCACCGAGCAGAAATCGGCGTCGCAGGAAACGCTCTACAATTTCGTCGAGGCGCTCAGGGGCAACGGTTTGCGCATTGCAGTCGACGATTACGGCGCCGACGAATCCGACATCAATCGTATCAAGGAACTCAGACCCGACATCGTCAAGTTCGATGCCGACTGGATCATGACGCTGATGGAATCCGGTGCCGGCTTCGCCTTGCTGACCGCCATGGTGACCAGCTTCGAAGAGCAAGGCATCCGTACGGTATTCGAGGGCATCGAGACGGGCTGGCAGCTCGAGCTTGCCGAAAAGTCGGGCGCCTCGATGGTGCAGGGCTACGTGCTGGCGCGCCCTGAGCTCGCGCCGACCAGCTTCCGCGTCTTCGACACGAGCGGGCAGGCGGCCGCGGTGTCGGCCGATGCGGAGAAGGTGCCTGCGGCGGTTCCGCCATCGCGACGGCCGATGCGGCCCTTTGGCCGCAGGGTGGCATCGTGACCGGGCAAGCCGACATGCGGCGCAAGGTCGGAGAGGCGATCTTTGCCGACGAGGTCGGCATCGAATATGGCGTCTACGGCGCATTCCGGCTGAGGAGCGCCTACCAGCCGGTCTTCGCGTCGCGCGGCAGATTTCTCGCCGCCGTCGCGGTCGAGGGACTGATCGAGCCGCATCGTGCCGGCAGGCCGGTGGCGCCGCAAATGTTCTTCGAAGGCGTGCCGGCAGCGGATCGGCTATTTGTCGAAACCATATGTCGGGTGCTGCATTTGCGCAACTTCCGCAACATCGGCGTCGACGGGCTCGACCTGTTCTTCAACTACAATCCGCTGATCAACGATGACCCCGCACGGGCGCTGGCCGAAATCAGGCTGATGACCAGGCATCTGGCGGATTTCGGCCTGCATCCCGGCATGCTGGTCTGCGAGATCACCGAGCAGGCTGCCGGCGACAAGGTGCTTGTCAGCCTGGCGCGCGAGATGCGGCGCGACGGCGTCCGTATCGCCATCGACGATTTCGGCACCGGGCATTCGACGGAAGAAAGGGTCGCGCTGGTGCAGCCCGACATCGTCAAGATCGACGGCACCTGGTTCGCCGAATTCTGCCGCCATGCCGCCGCCGAGCGGTTTTTCCGGCCGTTGGTTTCGACGCTGCACGACCGTGGCGCCAAGGTGCTGGTCGAAGGCATCGAGAACGCCACGCATCTGCGCGTCGCGCTGGATGGCGGCGTCGACCTGCTGCAGGGTTTTTACCTCGCCCGACCGGCGCTGGCCGGCACGCTGTTCGACGAGGAGCCGCTGTCGATCGACGGGCTGCTTGGCAGGGATAGCAACGTCATTCCCTTGTTCGGCTAGGATATGTCGAGATTCAAGTGATGCCGGCCTGCGAACGGCGGTTTCCTGCGCTTCCGGTGCTCACGTACCCAAAGTACGCTCCGCTCCGGTTCTCGGAACCCACCAGTCTGGTCGCTTCGCGCCCGTCTTCGACTCCGGCTCGGCCTGACTTGAATCTCGATATATCCTGAAATGCATCAGCGGCGCTGATGGTTACGCCAAAACAAATCACTGGATGAAGCCGCCGCTGCCGCGATAGAGGCTGGATCAAGCCCGGAGACGGGTGGTTGCGAGCAAGGGGGAGCACCGATGATACTCTATGGAATGATCGACAGCGGCAATTGCTACAAGCCGCGCCTGTTGATGGCCAAGCTCGGCATCGCTTTCACCAATGTCGAGGTCAGCTCGCACACCGGCGACACGCGCAAACCCGACTATGTCGCGAAAAACCCGAACGCCATGGTGCCGCTGCTCGAACTCGACGACGGCCGCCGGCTGGCCGAATCCAATGCCATCCTGCTCTACCTCGCCGAAGGCACGCGGTTCCTGCCGGCGGACAGATACGAACGCGCGCTGGCCTATCAGTGGCTGTTCTTCGAGCAATACAGCCACGAGCCCTATATCGCCGTGCGCAGAGCGCTGCTGACCTTCCCTGAAAGAGCCAAGGACGCGACGCCCGAGCGGCTGGCGCTGACGCTGGAGCGCGGCAACAAGGCGCTCGGCGTCATGGATAAGCACCTAGCCGGGAGCAGCTTCTTCGCCGGCAGTGCGCTCAGCGTCGCCGACATTGCGCTCTATGCCTATACGCATACGACCGAGACGGGCGGCTTTCAGCTCGACGCCTATCCGGCGGTCGCCGCCTGGCTGCAACGGGTCGAGGCCGACCCGGGGCATGTGCCGCTGGAGTGGTTGCCTTAGTTCTGTGCTCACGCTTGTCGCCGCTTCGCGGCTCGCTCCGGACGTCGCGCTTGTGGCTTCGGCCCGTGGCGTGAATGGTCGCGCGGCTATTTCAGCAGGCGATCATATTCGGAATGGGTGCCTATCCAGAACCAGACCACGTCATCGTGGTCGCGAACAGCTACGGCGCGGTAATTGACATCAACCCGCGCCGACCAACAGCGCCCGACCTGTTTGAAAAGCAACGACGGGTGGAACGGCCCAGAATTCAGTTTGGCGAAACGTCTGTTCGCCTTTGCTTTGATCAACGAGGGCAGTTTTGCGTAAGCCTCCCAAAACGAGGGAGTGGCAAAATGCTTCACAGCGGCCGAGTCCGGCCGGCCCGATGATCAGCCAAGGCCTGCTCGGCAAGCCTGTCCAGCCTGCCGGCCTTGGCGTCGGCTTCGAACTGACGGTCCCATATGTCGGCCTGCAGCGCCTCGAACCATGCGGCAAACGCCTTGAGCTCTTCGGGGTTTAGTTCGGCGACGGATTTCTCAATCTGTTCAAGCTTGCTCATGGGTTGATGATACCATGACCGGGGTAAAAACACCACAAAGTGGTCCCATAGGACCAAGGCGGTGGTTCATCGGAATCCAGACAGCAAAAAGGCGGGACAAAATCCCGCCTTCCCATGCTTGGTAGCCTGATCGGGAGCGTTTTGGCCGGGCCGGCAGCAATCTGCTGCGTCGACTTGTCGGGGTCTTTCGCTCCGGCGCGCTTCTCGCGCGACCGCCAGTACATCCGTGACTTGCCGCGCGCCCCGGGCTATCGCCCGGCGCGCACCATTCGCAAAATCAGGCTGCCTTGCTCAGAGATCCAGCGGACGACTTGCCAGTGCGGCGGTCCTGCTCGATCTCGAAGTTGATCTTCTGGCCTTCGACCAGGGTCGACAGTCCAGCGCGCTCGACTGCGGAGATGTGAACGAAAACGTCCGCGCCGCCGCTGTCAGGCTGGATGAAGCCAAAACCCTTGGTGGAATTAAACCACTTGACCGTACCTGTTGCCATTTCGATAGTCCTTTACGTTTGCTTTAGTTTGACTGGACCGAAACCCAGCCGGTTTGTATCGAGATTTTGGAGATAGAACGTCAGCAAACGCGAATATCGCGAGGCCCGGATCGATCGGCCGAAATATCAATGGACCGCATATAGTATGCTTCCGCACAAAAAACAAGACGGGGCGGAAAATGGCGCCGCGGCAACGCTGCCCAACGGCCGCCCCAATCGCGTGAGAGCGTCGTCGTTGCGCGCCTGACGCGAGAGGATCGCGCCGGCTTCAGGCGCGACCGGGTTTGGGGAGAGGGCCATGAAAATCGTTCTACTTGCCGCTTGCCTGACGCTGGTGGCCGCCGAGGCGCAGGCGGTCTCGCGCTACGACCCGACGCGCATGAGCTGCGGCAAGGTGCAGGCGACGATCGCGCGCGAGGGTGCGGTCATCCTGCGCTACAGATCGGCGCGCGTGCCGGGGCTGGCGCTCTACGACCGCTATGTGCGGAGCCAGCAATTCTGCGACATCGGCGAGGTCAGGGCGCGGGCCTCGGTGCCGAGCGCCGATACGAATTCCTGCACCGTCTACAAGTGCAAGCGGGTGGAGATCGACCGGCGTTTCCGCCGGCGCCTGCTTCCGGATTAGGGGCGGTTGACGTCCCAGGGTGCCGGCATCACCTGAATATCGACATACCTAAAACCCGAACGACACCTGCGCGGGCGGCGGCGGGCCAACCCGCACGCCTTCCATGGCCAACATCTTTTCCTTGGTGGCCGAGCCGCCGGGCGCGGAAAATCCGCCGATCTTGCCACCGGCGGCAAGGATGCGATGGCAAGGGATGACCAGCGGCACTGGGTTGGCGCCGAGCGCCGCGCCCGTCTCACGCGCGAGCCCGGCATGGCCAGCGCGTTTGGCCAGTTCGCCATAGGTGGTGGTTTCGCCGAAGGCGAGCTTTCGCGCCGCGTCATAAATCGCCAGGCGGAACTCGTCGACGCCGCTGAGATCGACCGGCACACCGGAGAAATCGACGTCCTCGCCGGCGGCATAGGCCTTGATCGACGCGATCAGTTCGGCAACCCATTGCGGCTCGGGCTTCGCTGCCTGGTCGGCGGCGGCATGGCGCAGCAACCGGCGCTCGACCGCGTCGCGATTGCGCTGCGGCAGGCAGAGCCGGGTCAGCCCGGCCTCGCTCCAGGCGATGCCCATGAAGCCGAGCACGGTTTCGAAGACCGCGTGGCCGGCGGTAGCATGAGAGGCATTCATGGCGTGCTCCTTTCCGGAATCCTGCGAAGTACAAATCCAGAACAATATCGCATTTCCCGGCCCGGCTCGCCACCCGAAAACCACCTTCTACCGCGGATTGCAGGGGGAAAGATGCTGGTGTAAGGACTTTCTTAACACCCGACGAACCGGACCCGAGCGCCGCTTGCCAGCAAAATTCCTCTTTCCCGTCCTTGCGGCGGTGTTGGCCGTGGCCGCTCTCAGCGGTTGCACCTCGACTTCGCCGGTGACCCCGGCGCCCGCCTTCATGGAAAATACGGCCAACACCGATGCCGGCTTCACGCTGGCGCTGCCCGACACGGTTTCGGTGCTGCCGGAACCGTCCGACCTCGCCCAGACGGCAGCGCTGCCGGTCGAGCCGGCCGCCGCCTTTGCCGGGCCGACGCCGCTGGCGGCTTCTGCGCCCGCCGTCATGACCGCCAATGCCCAGCCAGCCATCGCAACGGCCGCTGTCGCCATGCCGGTCACCGAACAGACCGCCGCCATGCCCGGCGTTCAGCCGGTTTCCTACACCGTGCCGCAGAACCCGGCCGCTCTGGCCGCGACCGACCTGGCAGAGGGCCAGTCGAACGCCGGCGGCCGCAGCGAGATCGAGCGGCTGATCGAGAAATATTCCGCGCTTTACCAGGTACCGGTCGATCTGGTGCGCAGCGTCGTCAACCGCGAGAGCACCTTCAACCCGAAAGCCTACAATCGCGGCCATTGGGGGCTGATGCAGATCAAGCACGCGACGGCGCGCGGCATGGGTTATGATGGACCGGCAAGCGGCCTGTTCGACGCCGAGACCAATTTGAAATATGCGGTGAAATATCTGCGTGGCGCCTGGCTAGTCTCAGGCGGCAACCCCAAGCGCGCCGACCGGCTCTACCAGAGCGGCTATTACTACGACGCCAAGCGCAAGGGGATGCTGGGCGAAACCGGACTCGGCAGCGACCGCCTGCGCCGCCGCATGCAGCCCGATGCCTGAGCCGCGTCCGCCGGCGCCAAACGAAATAAGACTGCGCAAGATCCTCGACGACACGCTTCTGGCGCCGCGCTGGCCGGAAGGTTTCTTCATGCGCGCCTTCGAAGCCGCCGATGCACTCGCTTTGCATACGCTGTTGACCGCGGTGTTCGACGACGGCGCCGACGGGCCGTTCGACGAATGGTGGCCGCGCATTTCGGGCGACGCGGAATTCGACCCGGCTTTGTGTTTCCTGGTCATCGATCGCAAGGGCCGGCTGGCGGGTGCCGCGCTCTGCTGGACGCGGGCTTTCGTCAAGGATCTTGCCGTCCATCCCGAGGCGCGCGGCAAGGGCATTGCCGAGGGCGCTAATGCGGCACGCCTTCGCGGTGTTTCAGGCAAGGGGCGCGACGCATGTCGACCTCAAGACCAACACGGTGGAGAACGCGGCTGCGGTGCGGCTTTATGAGCGGCTGGGGATGGTCGAGGTGGACTGGGCGGGTGAGAGGTCGGGGCAAGCGCCTTGGTAAGTGCGGCGATGTTCAGCAGAGGCTCCGACGCTCGAAGGTAACGGCATGGATCCTAGGGTCTCCGCGACGTCGCTTCGCTCCTGCTCCGCCCTAGGATGACGAAGGTACAGTGCATAAGGCCAATCGCGGACGTTGGAGATTGGCTGGAAACCTCCCCTCGCTTCGTCATCCTAGGGCGGAGCGAACGCGGAGCGCAGACCCTAGGATCCATGCCGTTACCATGGCTGTGGAGCGCAGCGCCCAAAAGGCCCTCATGTGATTTGACGCTGCGGCGCGCTGACCTACCCTCTAATGCCGGAACCGAGGAGACGAGCGATGCAGTCACCTTTCAACCGGAGCGTCGCGCTGGCCGCGGCGGTGATCCTTGTCGCCGCCACCGCAGCCTATGCCCATCATGGCTGGTCGTGGACGCAGGACGGGTTTTTCGAACTCAAGGGCCGGATCACGGCCATCTATATCGGCAACCCGCACGCCACGCTGGATGTCGACGCCGAGGGCGCGGTCTGGCGGGTGGAGATGGCTCCGCCCTCCCGCACGATCGCTGCCGGCTTCACGGAAGGTGTTGCCAAGGTCAGCGACGAGGTGACGGCGATCGGCCATCGCTCGCGCGACGAGAGCGAAAAGCGCATGAAGGCAGTCCGCATCATCGTCGGCGGCAAGACCTATGATGTCTATCCCGACCGCTTGCCGCCGGCCTGAATGGACGGGTTTTTCGCCGGCATCGAGCAACTCGCGCTTGTGCGGGGACTGAAGGCCTCTTTCGTCGCCTACCCAATCGTCAATGCGCTGCACATCATGTCGGTCGGCGCGCTGCTGACCAGCGTCTGGCTCATGGACCTCAGGATCCTGGGCGCCTTCCGCTCGCTGCCGCAGCCGGCGTTCGTGGCGCTGCTGCGCCGCACCGCATTGGGCGCGTTTGGCGGCGCGCTGGTCACGGGATCGCTGCTGTTTTCAGTCAGGGCGAGCGAGTATGCGGCGACGCCGATCTTCCTCGCCAAGATGACACTTATCCTCCTCGCCGGCGCCAACTTCCTCGCCTTCATGCGCCTCTGCCGCGCAACAGGCGGTGACGAGCCGGCCGGCGGGGTCGCGACCATGCTGGCGGTGCTTTCGCTGGTGCTGTGGATGTCTGTGTTGTTCGCCGGACGGTTTATTGGGTTTCTCAACTGAGGCGAGCGAGGCGCTGGCGTTCGCAACGTGCGAGATGGTTCGTGGCTCGAAACGCAGACCGAGGCGTGGCTGAAAGGCGCTGAAACATTGCCTCGAAGCGGCCGGCACCTCGTTGGAAAACATAGTCATGGTGCGCATCTACGCCGTCAATTCCGGCTTCTACAAACCATCAACCGCGTCTATGCGAAGTATTTTTCGACGAACTCGCCGGCGCGGAGTTTTGTGCCGGTGGCCTCGTGGCCGATGGAGTTTGATATCCAGATCGAGTGCGTGGCGGTGGCGTGAAGCGTCAACTTCTGCCCTTCCAGGATAATTTCCGCTTGTCTTTAAAGTAAAGTCGTCCCCAAATCCATCTGGGGATAGGGAGGGCGAGTCATGAACAAGCTGCCGAAAAAATTCGTCGCTTCAGCTTGTCGAAAATGAAGTGATCAAACGCGACACAATTGACGGCGACAAGGCGAAGGAAGCTGTAACTAGGATGCGCAAGGCTGCAAGCAAGTTGGAGAGAACAAAGAACAAAATCGTGAAGGAAGCCGTCGTCGATGTTGTGGATTAGCCTACTAAAGTACCAGACATTTTTATGGATCAGGCTGCCGCTGGCGATGTTCGTCGCTTTTATGGCTTTGCCTCAACCCGCCACTGCAAAATGCGCCGATATTCCCATGGCAGTGGTCGGTCCTATGACCGGCGATTGGGCGTACGACGGTGAGGAGATGCGGCGGGGCGCTCAACTTGCAGTAGACGACATTAATGCCAAAGGGCGGGGTACGAGGATGCAAGATAGTACTCACCGTGCTCGATGATCAGTATACACCAGCCACCGCGATAGCCCTCGCCAAGAGATTGGCAAAAGAGGGGGTTCGCTTTGTTATCGGCCATTTCAACTCAGGCAGTTCTGTCCCTGCCGCGATGATCTATGCCAAGAACAACACTTTGATGGTCAGCCCCGCGTCGACAAATCCCGCTCTTACCGAATTCAAACTTTGGAATGTCATTCGCACGGTCGGTCGTGACGATGTTCAGGGGATGTTTGCCGGCGAGTATATGGCCGATCATTTCTCAGCACAAAATCTTGCCATCGTTAGCGATGGTACGCCCTATGGTGATGGCTTAGCGAACAAGGCAAGAAAAGCGCTGCGAGCAAAGGGGCATCCTGAAAAGCTGGCCAAAAAGATCAAACCCGGCCAAGGCGATTTTGCAGACCTCATCAGCAAACTTAAATCGATGAAGATCGAAGTTCTCTTCTTCGCGGGGCTTGCCGACGATTTTGGTCCGCTCGTTCGCCAAACCAAGGAAGCTGGGCTGAAGGTTCAGTTCATCTCCGGAGATGGAGCTCTAGTTCACGATCTGCCCGGGAAAGCGGGCCCCGCATTGGAAGGCGTGCTAATAGCATTTTCGCTCGAGGACCGGAGCAATCCTGCCGCAGCCGACGTTGTCGCGCGCTTTCGTTCTCAAGGATTCGAGCCGGCAGACTACACGCTGAAGTCCTATGCGGCAGTCCAAGTGGCGGCCAAGGGTATCGAAATGGCAGGTGGTCAGGCGCCAAGGGCTGTTGCGGCTTCTATAAAATCCGGCCAGCCAATTCCGACCGTGTTGGGGAACCTGACCTTCGACGCGAAGGGAGATCGAAATCAGCGTGACGTAACAATGTACGTCTGGAAAAGGCGGGGAGACGGCACACTCATGATGGATTTCCAATCCCCATAGCTTACGCAAAATACTCCTGCAGCGGCCGCACTTCCAAACTCCCCGCCCGCAGCGCCGCAATCGCCTCCGCCACCGCAGCTGCACCCGACAGCGTCGTGTAGTACGGCACTTTCTGCATCAGCGTTGCGCGGCGCAGCGATTTCGAATCCGATACCGCCTTCTGGCCGTCCGTGGTGTTGAAGACGATCTGCACCTGGCGGTTGCGGATGGCGTCCTCGATGTGCGGGCGGCCTTCCAGAACCTTGTTGATTTTCTCGGCGGCGACGCCGTTTTCGGCGAGGAAGCGGGCGGTGCCAGAGGTGGCGAGCACCTTGAAGCCCTGGCCGGCGAGCCGCTTGACCGCCGGCAGGATGCCTTTCTTGTCCTCGTCGCGCACCGAGACGAACAGCGTGCCGGAGCGCGGCAGGTCGACGCCGGCGCCTAGCTGGCTCTTGGCGAAGGCCAGTGCGAAGTCGCGGTCGAGGCCCATGACCTCGCCGGTCGAGCGCATTTCCGGGCCGAGCAATATGTCGACGCCGGGAAAGCGGGCAAAGGGGAATACCGCTTCCTTGACCGCGATGTGGCCGGGATTGCGTGGGTCGGGCATGGCGCCGTAATGGGCGAAGGCGTCTTCCAGGCTTTCGCCGGCCATGATGCGGGCAGCAATCTTCGCGATAGGCCGCCCGATAGTCTTGGCGACGAAGGGCACGGTGCGCGATGCCCGCGGATTGACCTCCAGCACATAGACGGTGCCGTCCTTGATCGCGTACTGCACGTTCATCAGCCCGCCGACATTGAGCGCGCGGGCAAGGGCTGCCGTCTGGCGCTCCAGCTCGTCGACGAGCTCCGAGGGCAGCGAATGCACCGGCAGCGAGCAGGCGCTGTCACCGGAATGGATGCCGGCCTCCTCGATGTGCTCCAATATGCCGGAGACGTAGGTCGCCTTGCCGTCGCAGAGGCAATCGACGTCGACCTCGATGGCGCCTGAGAGATAGGTATCGAACAAAAGCGGGTTCTTGCCGAGCAGCGTGTTGATCTGGCCGGTCTTGTCGTTGGGGTATTTCTGCTTGATGTCCTCCGGCACCAGGCCGGGCACGGTGTCGAGCAGATAGGATTGCAGCATGCTCTCGTCGTGGATGATCTGCATGGCGCGGCCGCCGAGCACGTAGGACGGGCGCACCACCAGCGGGAAGCCGAGCTCGCCGGCGACGAGGCGGGCCTGCTCGACCGAATAGGCGATGCCGTTCTTCGGCTGGCTGAGGCCGAGCTTGTGCAGCAGCTTCTGGAAGCGGTCGCGGTCCTCGGCGAGATCGATCATGTCGGGCGAGGTGCCGAGGATCGGGATGCCGGCCTTCTCAAGCGCGTCGGCGAGCTTCAGCGGCGTCTGGCCGCCGAACTGGACGATGACGCCGACCAGTTCGCCGGCCGCCTGCTCGGCGCGCAGGATTTCCAAAACGTCCTCCGGCGTCAGCGGCTCGAAATAGAGCCGGTCGGAAGTGTCGTAGTCGGTCGAGACGGTCTCCGGGTTGCAGTTGATCATGATCGCCTCGAAGCCGGCGTCACGCAGCGCAAACGCCGCATGGCAGCAGCAATAGTCGAACTCGATGCCCTGGCCGATGCGGTTGGGGCCGCCGCCGAGGATGACGACCTTTTTGCGCGACGAGACCTGCGCCTCATTGGCGAGCGCGCCGGCGAACGGCGTCTCATAGGTCGAATACATGTAAGCGGTGGGCGAGGCGAACTCGGCCGCGCAGGTGTCGATGCGCTTGTAAACCGGATGCACGTCGAGTTTTTCGCGAATCTTCTGGATTTCTTCGACGTCTTTCCTGACCAGGGACGCGAGGCGGGCATCGGAAAAACCCATCGCCTTCAACATGCGCAGATTGGCGGCGTCCTCGGGAATGCCGTGCTCGCGGATGCGCGCTTCCATATCGAGAATGCCGGCGATCTGTTCGAGGAACCACGGGTCGATCTTGCACATTGCGTGCACGTCTTCCAGCGAGGTGCCCATGCGGATCGCTTGCGCCACCATGCGCAGCCGGTCCGGCGTCGGCGTGCCCAAAGCGGCGCGAATGGCGTTGCGGTCGTCGACGTGGCTGGCGGCCGTGCTGCCATGGCCGATGCCGGGGATCTCGATTTCGTCCAGACCGGTCAGGCCGGTCTCCAGCCCGCGCAGCGCTTTCTGCAGCGATTCCTGGAAAGTGCGGCCGATGGCCATGACCTCGCCGACCGACTTCATCGAGGTGGTCAGCACCGGCTCGGCGCCGGGGAATTTCTCGAAGGCAAAGCGCGGGATTTTGGTGACGACATAGTCAATGCTCGGCTCGAACGAGGCCGGCGTCGCGCCGCCGGTGATGTCGTTCTCCAGCTCATCCAGCGTGTAGCCGACGGCGAGCTTGGCGGCGATCTTGGCGATCGGGAAGCCTGTCGCCTTGGAGGCCAGCGCAGACGAGCGCGAGACGCGCGGGTTCATCTCGATGACCACCAGACGGCCGTCGGCCGGGTTGACGGCGAACTGCACGTTGGAGCCGCCGGTCTCGACGCCGATCTCGCGCAGCACCGCGATCGAGGCGTTGCGCATCATCTGGTATTCTTTGTCGGTCAGCGTCAGGGCCGGGGCGACGGTGATCGAATCGCCGGTATGGACGCCCATCGGGTCGATGTTCTCGATCGAGCAGATGATGATGCAGTTGTCAGCCTTGTCGCGGACAACCTCCATCTCATACTCCTTCCAGCCGAGCACGCTCTCCTCGATCAGCACTTCGGTGGTCGGCGAGGCGTCAAGGCCGGACTGGACGATCTCGTAGAATTCGGCGCGGTTGTAGGCGATGCCGCCGCCGGTGCCGCCCATGGTGAAGGACGGGCGGATGATGGCGGGCAGGCCGACATGGTCGAGCGCTTGTGCTGCGATCGCCATGCCGTGGCTGATGTAGCGCTGCTTGCGGTCGCCCTCGCCGAGGTTCCAGCGCGTTTCCAGCGCGTCGAGTGCGGCGTCAAGATTTTCGGGCTTCTCGGCCTTCAGTGCGGCGCGCTCGGCGTCATGCGTCTTGCGGTCGGCGTTCTTGACGTCGGTGGCGTTGGCCAGCATCGACTTCGGCGTTTCCAGGCCGATCTTGTTCATCGCCTCGCGAAACAGCGCGCGGTCCTCGGCCTTGTCGATGGCGTGCGCGTCGGCGCCGATCATCTCGACATTGTAGCGATCGAGCACACCCATGCGGCGCAGCGACAAAGCGGTGTTGAGCGCGGTCTGGCCGCCCATGGTCGGCAGCAGCGCGTCGGGCCGCTCCTTGGCGATGATCTTGGCGACAACTTCCGGCGTGATCGGCTCGATATAGGTGGCATCGGCCAGCTCCGGATCGGTCATGATGGTGGCCGGATTGGAGTTGACCAGGATGACGCGAAAGCCCTCTTCCTTCAGTGCCTTGCAGGCCTGGGTGCCGGAATAGTCGAACTCGCAGGCCTGGCCGATGACGATGGGGCCGGCCCCGATGATCAGGATCGACTTGATGTCGGTGCGTCTTGGCATGTCGAGGTCCGTTCGGCGGGCGGCTTGCACAAAAAGCCGGACGGGATGACCCGGCCGGTTGTGCTCGCGATTCTGGTATCAGGCTAGGAGGGCCTTATAGGGAAGAGTTTTGCCGGATGTAACCCCCTAAAATGCGGGTAGGGCAGTAGGGCAGTAGGGCAGAGGTTCGAGCGCCCTTTAAACATATTGCCCTACTGCCCTACTGCCTTATTCCCTTACCACTATCCCCCAACGCCAAAACATCCGTGATCTCGAAACGTTCGGAAACGCCGACGCGGATCATGTTCAGGCTGCCCTCGCGGGTGAAGCGGAATTCGCCGGGCCCGTTTGAGCCGGCCGGCTTGCCGGCCTTGAAGCTGATGATGCGCGTGCCGCCATCGGGCCATGTCACGGTCACGTCGGTCTTGTCGCCGGTGCGCACGACCGCCGCCTTGCAGTTGGTCATCGGCTGGCCGAGATAGCGCGCGCAAGGGATGGCGTTGCCAGCACCAGGGACCGGTGTCCCCGGCGGCTGAAGCCGCGCAACGGTCTGTGCGTCGGGCGGAGGCGCCGCGTTGGCCGCGCCGAAATTTTGGACGGGACCCATTGCCGCGGGCGCCGATCCATCAACCTGTCCGGTCGAGGGGTTTCCAGCGGCCAGGGCCAGGCGGTAAGCATCCTCGATCGCCACCCTGCCGATTGCGTCAGCGGAGTTCAGCTCCGTTTCGGGAGCGGTCGCGCCGAGGCGCGTTGTCAGATCGGGCAGCGGTTGAGAGGCAGGGCTCTCCGTATTGGCCGCCGCCTGGGGTGTCACTTGCTGGGGATTGATAGGGTCGAGGTAGCGCGCGGGCGCCCATCCGCTCAGCTTGGGGTCGTCAATGTCTTCAACCTTGCACCACCGATGGCCGCTGACGTCGCCGCAGCCGAGATTTTTGACGCTCGAACCAATCGGCAGCCGCGCCTCGATCTTGCCCATCGCCGATGCCGTGGCGCGCACGTTCAGGAGATCACCCGGAGCGAGACCAGTCACAATCGAGACGATGGGCTCCGGCTCCTGGGCACTGGCCGGCGGGCCCGCCAACATCAGCGGAGCGGCAATCAGCGCAAGCAGCGGGGATCGGAGTGTTATTGTGCGCCTAATCATCTGCCATGGGCGGTAGGTTGCATTGCCGAAGGCGCGGCCAGGCACGGAAACGCCATCGCACGCCAGCCGGTTTTTATAGGCGACGAGGCGGCGCTGCGTAAGCCCGAAAATGAGTAAGGTGCCGCGTGTTGAATCGCGGAGCAAGCCACTTTCGTGAACTAAAAGCCGGCAAAATATTGCACATTTCATGTAAATATGCACTCTCTCAAGTAAGGTTGAGGAGGGCAATATGGTCGACCTTGAAATATTTGCGCAGGTGGAAAACATAGTTCGCCAGCGTATCAAGAAAACGCGCGCCGAAATTGAGGCTTCACTTGGTCACATCGCCAACGGTAATCCGCTGGGCGCCGAACAGACCCTCTCCAGGCGCCTCGACAGGTTGCAGGTAAAGGCGTCGCTCAGCCGCACCGAAGCGGAGATGATATCGGCAGCAATCGACATGAGGTCTGCCGGGGAGAGAAAGGCCGCCGCCAAACAGCCAGGACCGGAAGCAATTCTCGGCCCAACGCTCGATTTCATCGGGGTCGCATTTCTGGAGCGTGGGCGCCGTGCTGCCGATGCGGTCGGCCGCGTTGCCTTTCTCAACGGCAATCCGCAAGGATCGGGTTTTCTGGTCGGGCCAAGGCTGTTCCTCACAAACAACCATGTGATTTCGTCGCCGGCGGATTCCCGGCGCTTCCAGGTCCAGTTCGATTATGAGCAGGACGGTGCAAATGCCGTGCGCACGCCGACGACGTTCCTGTTCGATCCTGAATCCTGTTTCGTGACGGATAGCATAGAAGGTCTGGACTATACGCTGATCGGGGTCGGCGAGCGGCGTTCCGGCCCAAAGGAACTGGGGGAGTTCGGTTTTATCTCGCTGTCGGACGCGCGCGACAAGCATATGCTTGGCGAAATCGCCAACATCGTTCAGCATCCCGATGGCCGCTTCAAGGAACTGGTGCTGCGTGAAAATCGGCTGGTGGCCCGCGACGAAACGGTTCAAGTGCTGCACTATGTTGCCGATACCGAACAGGGTTCGTCCGGTTCACCGGTTTTCAACAATGAATGGGAGCCAATTGCCCTGCACCATTGGGCCGGCCCGTTCCACGAGGTGACGGGCATAGGTGGCTATGCGCTTGCGCGCGAGATCAACGAAGGCATACGGATCAGCGCCATCGTTGACGATCTGGGCGCTAGAAAGTCCAAGCTGCCGGGCTCCTCGGCATCGGCGGTTTCGCAAGCTCTGGCGATTTGGGCCGGCACGCCGCGCATGATGGACGAGACAGTTCGGCTGAACGCCGACATTCGCGAAGATGTGCTGGACAAGCCGGTGCAGCGGCCGGAACCGGATGACAATCCACCGGCGACGAGACACAACGCCGATGGCTCGGTCACCTGGACTTTTCCCGTCGAGATAAATGTCCGGGCGCCCTTGATCGACCGCGACGGAGGCGATGCGAGACGAAGCGACGAAGGCCCGGCAAGCGAACCCGCAAAGTTAGCAATCGCCGAGGCAGCGGCTTGGAAAACGGAGGATTTCGACGATCGCGGAGGGTATGAACCCGGCTTCATACCGGGCTTTGTCCTGCCAATGCCGACGGTTGCCAATTCACCCTACCGGTTGGCCAAGAACCTTCTTGCCAAACCGGGCGAGGATCCACACGAATTGCGCTATCATCATTTTTCGATCTTGATGAACGCCGATCGCAGGCTTGCCTTCGTCACCGCCTGCAATATCGATGGATCTCGCACCAAGGCGGTCAATCGTGACGACAAGACCGTCATCGACAACCCGTCGCTTGTCGAGTTGGGAGTGGAGTCGATTTCCGGTGCGGAAGCCAGCGACGCTTTCCGGCCCGACCGTCGCATCGACCCTGGCGAGCAGATGACCCAGGAATTCTATTCGAGCCAGAATGTGCCTGGATTTCCCGTCCCAAAATCCAAGGAACGAATAGCTCGAATGTTCCAGAAGGGCCATATTACGCTTCGCGGCGACCCTGCATGGGGAGTGGATCAGGAGGCGGTCGCGGCAGAGCGGGACACGTTTTTCTATCCCAATGCTGCGCCGCAAGTCGGCTTCTTCAATCAGGGAAGCTCGCTTGACCATCCCGGCTCCAAGGGGAAACTGAGATGGCGCGCGGTGGAAACCTATGTGCTGCGCAACGCCTATACGACGCGAGGCCGTGTCACGGTGTTCGCCGGCCCAGTGTTCCGCGAGGACGATCCTCCTTACCGCTTCAACAGCCATGTTCCGCTGAAATTCTGGAAGATCGCGCTGTGGTCCGATCAAGCTGGCCTGCGCGCCATCGCGCTGCTGGCGGACCAGAAGCCGGTTTTGGAAGTGATGCCCGAAGCGTTCGGCGAGCGTGCCGAGGCGTTCGATGACCCGCTTGAAATTGCCAGGGTATCGGAGTTCCTTTCGACAGTGGCCGAGATTGAAGAACTGACTGGCCTGAACTTTGGCCAGCAGGTGCGCGACGCCGACATTCGGGCCGGATCCGAATCGGCTCCTGCACAGACTTTCAACCCAACGCAACTGGCGCCCAAGACCTCACGGCCAAAGGCTTCATCGCCCAAGACTTCGGCGGCCAAGACTTCGGCGGCCAGAACCCGACGTCCCGCCAGGCGATCGAAGCGATCCGCGTCCGACAAGTGAAGATTGGACCGGTCGCGGCCATCGAGGCTGCTTGCCTGCCGCTCGAAGGCGGTCATCCGTTCAGCCTGGCATGAGCAAGCTCAGCCCGGGATGAAGCCGGTGCGCAGCGCGTGAGCCCATTCGGGCCGTCCAGCCTGCTCGGCCCGACGCGCCGCCCCCTCGTGGTCATAGTCGACGGCGATGGCCTCGAAACGATCGGGATGCAGGTCGATGATGCCATAGCGGGCGTGCGGCGAGCCTTGTTCGGAGACATGCGCCGGCGGCGTATCGTCGTGATAGGCCGGGCAACCGATGCTGCCTGGATTGAAAATGACCGGACCGCCGGGAATGCGGACCAGCTCGCTACGATGGCTGTGGCCGCAAAGCATGATGCGGCAGGCGGGATCGATCGCGCCGAGCCGCCGCTCAATGGTGGTCAGCGGCGCGCGCACCAGTCGGCCGTCGACTATCGCGTCAGCCAGGTATTTTTCGTCGTGGTCGGGCCGGGCGTGGAAGGCGAGTACGCCGGGCGCCACCTCCAGCGTGACGGGCAGCGCGAACAGCGCCTCGCGCTGGGCTGCCGTCAGCCGTTCATGCGCGTAGCGGTCGGACGGCCACATGGTCTCGTCGCCGGTGTCGTAGGCAACGCGGCGGTCGTGGTTGCCGCGCACCGTCGGCAGCTCGAGCGCTTCGAGCCGCTCCATGGTCTCGCGCGGCCAGAGCGGGCCGGAAACGCAATCGCCGAGATTGACAATGAGGTCGGCGCCGCCGCGTCGCCGCAGATCATCAAGCACGGCGTCGAGCGCCAGGACATTGCCGTGGATGTCGGCGAGGACGGCAATGCGCATGGCAGGCTCCGTTAATTGGAATGGCTGGAGGGCAATTATCTTCCTCACCTCGCGAAGCGGGCGAGAGCGGAATGCAGCTTCGGGTCGTTCAGGCGCGGACCTCGATCTCGTGGCCGCCGACCGCCGGCAACGATGCGTCGTCGCCGGCCGCGGCAATGACGCTGTCGAGCAGACCCGGGAAGCGGCGGTCGAGATCGTCACGGCGCAGCGTGATCAGCCGGCTGGTGCCAACCGCCTCGGTGCGGGTAACGCCGGCCTCACGCAGCTTGGCCAAATGGTAGCTCAGATTGGTCTTCGAGCAGAGGTCGAGGAACCGGCTGCAATTCAGCGGCACGCCCTCCTTGCTCGCGAGATAGCGCACGATGGCCAGTCGCGTCGGGTCGCCGAGCACGGCAAGCACGTTCGGCAGGCTGATCTGGTCGGCGGTGGGATGGGGCAAGGTCATGACCAGGAATTAAGCACATTCGGGGCCGATTTCAACGCATCTGATCCTTCGCGGTTCTGGTGGTATTCGGGCCTGTCCTGACACAGGGCTGTCAGTAGGGTTCGATTAGTCTGCACAAGCTCATTGACATCATGCCCTGTTATGTCCAATTGTTCAATAACCTTTGAACTAAGGAAATTGCCATGGATAAGCGCCTCATCTGGCTTGCGCTCGGATCGTTCACGATTTCGACCGAAGGTTTCGTCATCTCCAGCCTTTTGCCCGACATTGCAAAGGATGCGGCCATCTCCGTTCCGCTCGCCGGCACGCTGATCACGGCGTTTGCGCTCGCCTATGCGATCGGCACGCCGATCCTGGCAACGCTGACTGGCGAATGGGACCGGCGCCGCGTCATCCTGTGGACGCTGGTGTTCTTCGTGTTGGGCAACGTCGCCGCGGCGCTGAGTTCCTCCTTCGAATTGCTGTTGATCGCGCGCATCGTCATGGCGCTGTCGTCAGGCCTGTTCGCGGCGACCGCGCAGGGAACGGCCGTTGCGCTTGTCGACGATCATCACCGCGCCCGCGCCATTGCCGTGGTCGTCGGCGGCACCACGGTTGCGGTGGCGGTCGGCGCGCCGCTTGGCGCGCTTGTTGCGACGGTTGCCGGCTGGCGCGGCACCTTCTTTGCCATTGCCGGCCTTGGCGCGCTCGCCGGCGCGATCCTGTGGTACCGGCTGCCGCGCGGCATCGTCGGCACCAGGCTGCCGCTCCGGATGCGATTGGCAGCGGCACTTCGCCCCGGCGTCATGCCCATCCTGGTGACGACGATCCTGGCACTGATCGGCGCCTTCACTGTCTTTGCCTTTGTCGCGCCGCTCGCCATCGAAGGCGGCGGCCTCAGCCCGATCGCGCTACCTGGAATGCTGCTCGCCTTCGGCGTCGGCGCGGTCATCGGCAATATCGGCGGTGGGCAGGCCGCCGACCGTTTCGGCGCGACGCGCACCGTCTGCTGGTCGCTGGCGCTGAGTGCCGCCATGCTGGTCACGTTTTCGCTGATCCCGACATTCCTGCCGCGCGAGATCGCCGGGCCGGCACTGATGGCCATGATGGTGCCGTGGGGCATCGTCGGCTGGGCATTCCCGCCGGCGCAAGCCAGCCGCATCATCAAGCTGGCGCCCGATGCCGCGCCCATCGTGCTGTCGCTGAACGCTTCGGCACTCTATCTCGGCGTCGCACTGGGTGCCGTGGTCGGCGCCGCGGTGCTGCGCTATGGCGCACCGGCCGACCTCGGCGTGGTCGCGGCGGCATTCCCGATCATTGGTTTGGGCGTGGTGCTGGCGGGCTACCTGGCGGCGCGACCGGTGGCGATGCCGGCCGAATAAGGCTTGTTAGCAAAGCTTGGCTGCCGGCCGCCGACAATTCAAGTCGCGGCCGGCGGTGCGTCAAAATCCAGCGCGGCGATTTCGTCCAGTGCCACTCGCAGGCTTGCCGCCTGCTCTTTTCCAAACATCTCCTCGAAGCGCTGCTGGGCGACTTGCCACAGCTTCAGGGCTTCTTCGAGCTTGGTCCGGCCCTGCGGCGTCAGCCTGACGCGCCTGATGCGGCGGTCGGCAGGGTCGGCGAAGGCCTCGACATAACCGTCCCGGATCAGCGGCTTCAGCGTATGACCGAGGGCCGACAGATCCATGACGAGGGCCGCGGCAATCGCACCCATCGTCGGTTCATTGCCGACGTGGATTTGATAGAGCAGGCCCTGCTGCGTGGCCTTAATGCCCGAGGGTGCGAGCACATCGTCATAGAACTGGCCGAGTTTCCGCGTCGCGCGGCGCAGCATGGCGTTGTTGCAAAACACCAGGCCGGGCAGGGTGGTTCGGGACATTGGCGGATTTCCGATGAGGGGACCGGAAGGGACCCTCGATGCGAACCAGAAATAGTCCTTGCTCCGCGGATTGACAAGATGGTGGCATATGCCTACGTACGGATAGTGGCATATGCCTTTAATTAGCCTGCCGGTCGAAGCAAGGGTGTTGCCCCGCGGCACCGGCATTTGGAATCGAACCAGAAGGAACAAGACAATGAGCGAACAGAACAAAGGCACGGCGGTCGTCACCGGTGCCTCGTCGGGCATCGGCGCGATCTATGCCGACCGGCTCGCCGGCCAAGGGTATGATCTGGTGCTGGTGGCGCGGCGCGCCGACCGGCTGGAGGAATTGGCGGAGAGGCTCCGCTACGCGTATGGCATCAAGGTCAGCGTGATCAGCGCCGACTTGGCCGACGACGGCGATCTGCGACGGGTCGAACAGGCGATATCAACCGACGACAGCGTGACGCTGCTGGTCAACAATGCCGGCCTTGGCGGCGCGCCGGTGGTGGCAACGGCCGACGCCGATGTGGCCGAGCGCATGATCAAGGTCAATGTCGTGGCTTTGACTCGTTTGACCCGCGCGGTCCTGCCGGAGCTGCTGGCGCGCAACCGCGGCGCCATCGTCAACATCGCCTCGGTGCTGGCCTTCGATACCTCGTTCGGCGGCATCTACAGCGGCACCAAGGCCTATGTCGTCAACTTCACCGAGGCCCTGCAGCAGGAAGTCGCCGATAGCAAGGTCGCCATACAGGTCGTGCTGCCGGGGGCTACGCGGACCGAGTTCTGGGAAGTCGCCGGAAGCGATATTGCCAATGTGCCCCAAGAGATTGTCATGACTGCGGACGATCTGGTCGATGCCGCGCTTGCCGGCCTGGCCAAGGGTGAAGCGTTCACGGCACCGGGTCTTGCCGACGTTGCCGGGGTGGATGCCTTTCTTGGCGTCCGACAAGGCTTCTTCGGTAGCCTGCTGGCCGGCAAGCCGGCGGCACGCTACGCTGCCTGAAATAACTGGTCTTACGCTGTCCGCCACATCGGAATGATCGAGGCGGCCAGCAGCAAGCCAAGCACGGCGTTGAGGATGCGCCACTGCCGCTCGGTTCGCAGCAACCGGGCGAGCAGCGTGCCGGCCACGCACCACGCCGCCAGCGATAGGGCCGCGGCAAGACCGAAGACCGTGCCGAGCAGCAAGGCGAGCTGCAGCGGCCCGTTGGCGAGCGCGGCAAAAGATGCCGCCGCTCCCAGCCCCATGGCCCAGCCCTTTGGGTTCATCCATTGCAGGCCGGCGCCACCCAAAAAGCTGTTCGGCTTTGCCATGGCCACGTCCAGATTGGGCGGGCCGCTGCGGCCGATCTTGAGGGCAAGCCATACCAGATAGAGGGTGCCGGCTATTTTCATTGCCAGTTGCAAAGAAGGGGCGGCGGCCAGCAGACCGGCGAGCCCGGCAGCACCTGCCGCAGCCACCGTGGCCAGGCCGGCCGCACTTCCGGCCATCAGCGGGATAGAGCGGCGAAAGCCGAACTGCGCGCCGGACGCCGTCGACAAGGTCGTGGCCATGCCGGGCGTTGAGGTTGAGACCAGCGCGAACAGGACGAGGGGAAGGACAGTTTCAAGCATGCTGCTTCCTTTGAAGCCTGCACGGTAGGTCTTTTGGCTCATCAGTAAATGCAATGTTTGCAATGGTTGCTATTAAGAAGCATAATAGTCAGATGGCTCGCAATCTCGATACCGCCTTGATCCGAACCTTCGTCACCGTTGCGGATAAGGCCAGCATGACGGCAGCGGCCAACGCGCTGCATGTGACCCAAGGCGCCGTCAGCCAACATATCAAGCGCTTGGAAGAGGTTCTTGGCTGCAGCCTGTTCGAGCGCGACCGGCGTGGATTGCGGTTGACCCGCTCTGGCGAGCGACTGCTCGGCAAGGGCAAGCGCCTGCTTTCCCTCAATGACGAGATCTTGGCGGAGATGGCGGGCGATGCGGTTGCCGGTCAGGTGCGGCTTGGCGTGCCGTATGACCTTGTCGGCACCTTGCTTGCGCCGGTGCTCAAGGCCTATGCCGAGGCGTATCCGCAGGTCGAGATTTCGCTGATCTGTGCTTCGTCGCCGGAGTTGGCTGCGGCCTTGGCGGCCGGCACGATAGAGCTCGCGGTGGTCGAGGAGCCGATCGGTCGGTCGACCGGCGAATGCCTTGTTGTCGACCGGCTGGTTTGGGTCGGCGCCAAAGGCGGCGGGGCTCGCAGCAAGCGCCCGTTGCCGGTTTCGATGGTGGCCGAGACCTGCGCGTTCCGCCCGGTGGTGCTGGAGGCGCTTAACGAGCACGGGCTGGAATGGCGCACCGTATTCGAAAACGGCACCATCGACGCGACGACGGCGACGGTGCGTTCGGACTTGGCCGTCACCACCTGGTTGGCGTCGACCGTGCCTGCCGACCTCGATATTTTGGCCAACGATCCGGAACTGCCGTCGCTGCCGAATTTTTCGATCAATCTGCATTTGCCGAAGCACGGCCTTGCGCCGGCTGCACTGGCGTTCGCGGGCCACCTCCGCGATGGGTTGGCACGACGACGGGAGGCGGCTTAGAAAACAGCAAAAAGGACGGCCAGTGTTCAGCCGTCCTTGATCGCCTCGGCAGCCTCTATTTCCAGTTCTTGCGCCGCTTGATCTCGGCTTCGGACGGCTGCTCCGTGGCAAAGGACCCGGTCTTGATCTCGCCGGAGCGTTCATAGCTCGCCATGAGGACGCCGGTGGTCGATGCCTGCGAACGGGTCAGCTTGAAGGCGGCGGGTATGGTGCCGCTGCCGAACAGTTTTTTGCCCTTGCCCAGCACCAGCGGGAAAATCAGCAGGCTGATCTCGTCGATCAGGTCATTGGCGAGCAAGGTCTGGATCAGTTCGCTCGATCCCTGAATGAGCAGGTCCGGGCCGTCCTCCTGCTTCATCCGGCGCAATGTCGCCACGACGTCGCTGCCGAGCGGCTGGCTGTTTTGCCAGGACAGCGTATCTGGCCTGTGCGTCGCCACATATTTGGTGACGGCGTTGAAGCTGTCGGCGATCGGGTCATTCTTCTGATAAGGCCAGTGGGCGGCGAAGATATCGTAGGTCTTGCGGCCGAGCAGCAGCACGAACGGTTTTGAAAACGTCTCGCCCATGGCGGCGCCCATCACATCGTCCCAGTAGTGGAACGTCCAGCCGCCGAACTTGAAGCCGCCGACCGGGTCCTCTTGCGGGCCGCCGGGCGCTTGCATGACGCCGTCGAGGCTGACGAATGTTGCGGCGATGATCTTCCTCATTGGAGCTCCTTCCCTGATCCGTGCCGTCATGGCCGGACTTCGAGCCAAGGACGAGCGAACGGACATTTGTCCGACAGCGGCCGGCAAATTTCCAGGGCTGGAAGGGCGGATGACTGCCGACCTCGTTGCGTCAGTTTGGAGCAGACGCTCAGCCTAAACCGACGACCGTATCGTAGAGCAGCTTGAAGTTGAGCACCAGGATGAGGGCGGCAACCACCCAGGCCAGCACGGCGACGGCGCGGGAAATGGCGAAATTGCCCATTTTGCGCTTGTCCGAGACGAATTGCACCAGCGGGACGACCGCGAAGGGAAGCTGCATCGACAGGACCACCTGGCTGAAGACCAGCAACTGGCCGGTGCCCTTCTCGCCATAGAGGGCGGTGACGACCACCACCGGGATGATGGCGATGCCGCGCGTCAGCAGGCGGCGCGCCCATTGCGGGATGCGCAGCCGCAAGAAGCCTTCCATCACGATCTGGCCGGCCAGCGTCGCCGTCACCGTCGAGTTCAGGCCGGAGGCAAGCAGCGCCACGGCAAACAGAATGGAAGCAATGCCGAGGCCGAGTAGCGGCGACAGAAGCTCGAAGGCCTGGCCGATCTCGGCGACGTCATGATGACCGGTGCCGTGGAACGCCACCGCCGACACGATCAGGATGGAAGCATTGACGAACAGCGCCAGTATCAGCGCGATGGTCGAGTCGGTCGTCGCCCATTTGATGGCGTCGCGCTTGCCGCGATCGGTGCGCTCGTAGGCGCGGGTCTGCACGATCGAGGAGTGCAGATAGAGATTGTGCGGCATCACCGTGGCGCCGATGATGCCGATGGCAATGTAAAGCATCGCCGGATTGGTGACGATCTCGGACGACGGCACGAACATGGCGTGCAGGATGGAGCCGACCGGCGGCGCGGCGGCGAAGATCTGAATGGCGAAGCAGCCGAAGATGATAATCAAAAGCGCTATGATGAAGGCCTCGAGGAAACGGAAGCCCTTGTTCATCAGCAACAACAGCAGGAAGGCATCGAGCGCGGTGATGATGGCGCCGCCGATCAGCGGAATCCCGAACAGCAGTTGCAAGGCGATCGCCGTGCCAATGACCTCGGCCAGGTCGCAGGCGATGATGGCCAGTTCGCAAGCGACCCACAGCATGAAATTGACCGGCCGCGGGTAATAGGCGCGGCACGCCTGCGCAAGGTCACGGCCGGTGGCGATGCCGAGCCGGGCGGCGAGCGCCTGCAGCAGGATCGCCATCAGGTTCGACAACATGATGATGAATAGCAGCGTGTAACCGAACTGGGCACCACCGGCGAGGTCGGTCGCCCAATTGCCCGGATCCATGTAGCCGACCGAAACCATGTAGCCCGGCCCCACGAAGGCGAACAGCCGGCGAAGCCATATCCCCGAGTGCGGCACCGCGATCGTTGCGTTGACTTCGCGAAGGCTGGGCTGCTCGTCGTCTTCCGGGCGGGCAAATCGCCACATGGATCGGGGGGCTGAGGTGGCTTCGGCTTCCGACATGAAATGGCTTTCCACTGGAACGATCGATGTTGTCTCCTTATCTATGCCACGGCTGAACATTATGCAATATGCTATATTTCATTGTTCGTGCTTTTTCGTATGGCCGCTTGACGGTGCGACCGGAACGGCAGTGAACGCCGGTTGCGCCGGCCACCGAATGGAAATAAACGGCCAGAACCAATAGGGTTCCGTGTTATGACTGCAATGCCGATTCAAACTGCCGGGAGGAGCGCGTATTGGCGCTGAAGAAAAGACCGGTTCCTCGCGAAAAGCCGCTGCCTGACGCAGAAATCCACTCGGAAGGCTTCCGGCAGACGCGTGAAGCGCGCCGCAGCGCGCTGGTCGAGGATTATGTCGAGCTCATCGCCGACCTGATCGAGGACGGCAACGAGGCGCGCCAGGTCGACATCGCGGCACGGCTCGGCGTCGCCCAGCCGACGGTGGCAAAAATGCTCACGCGGCTGTGCGCCGACGGGCTGGTCTCTCGGAAACCCTATCGCGGCGTGTTCCTGACCGATGCCGGCCGCAAGGTTGCGGAAGAGAGCCGCATTCGCCACCAGACGGTCGAGGCTTTCCTGCGCTCGCTCGGCGTCAGCGCCGAGACGGCGCGGATCGACGCCGAAGGCATCGAGCACCATGTCAGCGCCGAGACGCTCGAAGCCTTTCGCAAGGCAATAATCGCCGCCCGCTGATTGATCGAAGCGATATGCAGTGCGACTGACCTGCTCACTCGTTCGTATCCTGCACCCAGTTGCGCGGGTGACCATCGACGCGAAACTGGAAGATGAAATAGGGTGGGATGCAAGTGCCCTTGCCGGGCTTTGCTTCCGGCAGATCGTCAAAACCGGCGGTGCAGATATAGTCCTCGCGGCAGGGATGGGCCTTGTCGCAAGCGCGCAGGCCAGCGGTCTTGGTGAATTCCCTGGTGCAGAATTTGTGGTCCTTGCCGGAGCCTATGCAGTCGTTGAAGCCGGTCTTGGCGAGGCGGCCGCAGCTTGCCTCGTCGGGCAGCTTTTCGCAGGTCGCCTTGCGCAGCATGCCGCCGGGAAAGCCGCCAGTCTTCTGCTCGGGATTATCGTAACGCTGGCGCGCCGCGCCATAGCCGGCGAGCTTTATCGGCGGTTTTCTATCCCTGGCCGGGTCGATGGCGCAGGCCTTCGCGGTTGCCGGTGACAGACGGCAATATTGGTCGTTGCCCCATTTCGACATCCTGATCTCGCCGAACTCCACCGGATCGCCAACCGCGGTGCCGGCCTCGCTGACGCAGGTACCAAAGCCCGGATGGATGGCGCTCTCGTGGACCCCGGCGCAACGCAGGCCTTCGTCGCAGGTCCAGTCTGCGAAACTTGGGTCGGTGCCGCGATAGCAGATCGAGCCCCATCCATTGTAGAGATCGGTGCCTTTCAGCGCTTCGGCGTATTTTGCCTCCGGACGGCCGGCAAAGCCGCGGCTGAAATCCGGGTGTCTGCCAGCGGCGAACGACTCGACAATGGCGCGGCGGCGCGGCAGGTCGGCAAAAAACACAGCCGAGCCCGGCACGAACACCGCGTTGCGGCGCGGTTCGCTGGCCGGGTCGGCGCCGGTGTAATGGAACCCGGCGATGCCGTGCGTCTGGTGACAGCCGGTGCAGGTCATCTCGTTGAGGCGCAGATTGAAGCCGGCCACCGATTTGACGGTGCGAAGCGTATTGCCCTTTGCGACATAGTCCTTGAGCGCTTTGTCGATAGCATCGTCGTCGAGCAGCCCAAAAGCCAAATTGTTTTGCGACCGGCTCATACCGCCGGGTGCCACCGAAACCGCGGTGGTCGCGAGGAATTTTTCGTCGATCACCAGGCGGCCACGGTCGAGATCATAGATGTTGCGGTCGGTGAGCAGCCATCTTTCGAAGGTTTGCCTGTCGGCCAGCACCAGCTTGCGGTCGATCTGGTTCTCCATTTTCGCTTCCTGGAAAATGGCTTTGGCTGGGTCCCACTTGAATACCTTCAACAGATACTCGGCGTGGCCGCCGAAATCGCGCCGGCTCGAAGCCGATAGGCGCACGACCTGCATGTTGAGCTCGAGCCGCATGATCTGCGAAGAATTCAACATCGCGCTGGAAAGCGGGCCTTCTTCCGAGCGCAGCCAGACCGCCAGTTGATCCGGCTCCAGATTCTTCTGCCCGGCGACAAGCCAGCGCTTCGCCACGTCCGCGCAGGAACCGTTAGCCGAGCGCGGACGGTCCTTCGAGGCGCGAGTCTGTGCCGAAGCCGGTATGGCGTTGAAGACCAGGCTCAGGGTCAGCGGCAGGCGCGACGAGATGCGTTGCCCAGGCTTCTCCTCGACCGAATAGTGGAAGCGGTAGATCAGCCTGATCTCGCCGCATTCGGTGTGGCCGAGATAGCCGCGATCCATGCGATTGACGATGCCGGTCAGGTCCAGCGTCGAACCGTCGTCGTCGATGTATTTCGGATTGAACTTCTGGGTGATGTCTTTCGAGTTTGCCAGAGCGGCTACATAGGAGTCGGGGCTGTTCCTTGGTTCGTCTACGATCTGCTGTTTGACGGCGTTGCGGACCGGGCTCAGCGCGCGCACCGAAAACAGCCCGCGATTGTCGACGTCGCGTGTCAGTCCGAGCGCTGGCCCAAGCAGACGGCTGATCGATAGCCCGCCGCGCTCGAGCGCCTGCAAGGTCTCGGGATCGGTGATTGCGACACTGGAATCGAGAGTGACGGCGCTGGCCGGCGCGGGGCCTAGGCAAGACAATGCCGCAAACAGCAACAGAACCCGCCCGATCATCCGCAAGCGCCCCCTCGCTTCCACAGCCACGGTGGATGCTACAGACCTTGCGACGTCTAAGCCAGAGCAGACCCGCGTCAGCCGGCATTGCTTGTTAGCGCGAAAAATACTGTGACTTGGCGTAACCATTGGGATAATTGTTTGCTGGGTTGGAACCGGCCAGGACATCGGCGGGTTGATTGCAAACATGCATCACGGGGTTGCCATGCTCTGGAAGGGCCGTCGTCAGAGTGACAATGTCGAGGACGAGCGCGGCCAGAGCGGCGGGCTTGGCGGCGGGCCGGGGCAGTTTCGCATCCCGATCGGAGGTCGCGCCGGCGGCGGCGGCATGTCGGGCATCATCATCGTAGGATTGATTTTCCTGGCAGGGTGGTATTTCGGCTTCGACCCGAGTCAGATCCTCGATAACAGCGGCTTGCAGCCCGGCGGCGGCGGCCAGATCACCGACAATAGCGGCGAGCAAGGCGGCGGTACCGGTGCGCCGGCCTCCGACGAGATGAAGCAGTTCGTGTCGACCGTGCTGGCCGAGACCGAGGATACCTGGACTGGTATTTTCCAGTCCGAGGGCCTGACCTATCAAGATCCAAAACTGGTCCTGTTCAGCGGCCAGATTCGCTCCGCCTGCGGTTCGGCCTCGTCAGCGGCCGGACCATTCTACTGTCCCAACGATCGCAAGGTCTATCTCGATACCACCTTCTTCCAGCAACTCGATCAGCAGTTCGGTGCCTCGGGCGATTTCGCACAGGCCTATGTTATTGCGCATGAGGTCGGCCATCACGTGCAGAACCTCGTCGGCATCCTGCCCAAATTCAACCAGATGCGGCAGAATATGAGCGAGGCCGACGCCAACCACATGTCGGTGCAGGTCGAGCTGCAGGCCGACTGCTTTGCCGGCATCTGGGCACATTTCACCGGCCAGAAGGGCATTTTGGAACAGGGCGACATGGCGGAGGCATTGAACGCCGCAAAGCAGATCGGCGACGACACGCTGCAGAAGAAGATGCAGGGCTACGTCGTGCCGGAAAGCTTCAACCACGGCACGTCGCAGCAGCGGCAGGCCTGGCTGGCGCGAGGCTTCCAGAACGGCAAGCTTTCGGACTGCGACACGTTCAACAATCCGATCTGAGCCGACGGTTTTCTCGCGAATCCGAGAGACTGGATAGCAGTCAGGGGATGTCAGGATGAAAACACCCTGCCCGTTCCCTCATTGTTCCCAGCGATGTGTTCGCCTATAAGGTGCGTTCGCCTTCGCCCCAGGCGGCCCGAGGAGATACCATCATGATAGACCCCAAAACCGCCAGGCGGGGCCTTGCGCTTGTTTTCACCACCCTGCTGCTCGACATCATCGGCTTCGGCATCATCATGCCGGTGCTGCCGGCCTATCTCAGAGAATTGACCGGCGTCGGCATCAGTGAGGCGGCTATCGAGGGCGGCTGGCTGTTCTTCGCCTATGCGGCGATGCAGTTCATTTTCGCACCAGTGATGGGCGGGTTGAGCGACCGGTTCGGACGGCGGCCGATTCTGCTCGCCTCGGTGCTGACGTTTTCCATCGACAATCTGATCTGCGCTATCGCCTGGTCCTATCCGATGCTGTTCATCGGCCGGGTGCTGGCCGGCATTTCCGGCGCCAGCTATTCCACGACATCAGCATTCATTGCCGATATCTCGACCGACGAAAATCGTGCGAAGAATTTCGGGCTGCTCGGCATTGCTTTCGGCGTCGGCTTCGTCATCGGGCCGGTCCTGGGCGGGTTGCTCGGCACGTTCGGGCCGCGCGTGCCGTTCTATTTCGCTGCCGGGCTTGCCTTCGTAAACTTTTTGATCGCGCTGTTTCTGTTGCCGGAAACGCTTGATAGCAAGCATCGTCGCCGCTTCGAGTGGAAACGCGCGAACCCGGTCGGCACGCTCGTCCAGATGCGCAACTACGAAGGCATCGGCTGGATCGGGCTTGTCTTCTTTCTGATGACGCTGGGGCACATGATGTATCCTGCGGTCTGGTCGTTCGTCTCCAGTTATCGCTATGGCTGGAGCGAACAACAGATCGGCTTCTCGCTCGGTGCCTTCGGCCTGTGCGGGGCTATCGTCATGGCGACGGTCCTGCCGCGCGTGATCCCCAAGCTCGGTGAGTGGAAGACGGCGGTAATCGGTCTGGCATTTACGGCACTCAGCGCCTTCGGCTACGCATTCGCGTCGCAAGGCTGGATGATCTATGCAGTGATCGTCGTCGGCTGCCTCGAGGCGTTGGCCGATCCGCCGCTCAGAAGCCTTGCCGCCGCCAAGGTGCCGCCTTCGGCACAAGGCGAACTCCAGGGCGCGATGACGTCGATCTTCTCGATCACCTCGATCATCACGCCGCTGCTTTATACGGCGATCTTTTCCTGGTTCACGGGGCCGAACGCGCCCGTGACCTTCGGCGGCGCACCCTACCTGCTCGGCGCGATTTTCCTGACGCTGGCGCTCATCGTCTTCGTCACGAAAGTAGCCAAGCCGGCGGCGCTCAGAAACGTCACGTCCGGCGTTGCTGAAGACGGAGCACAGATATGAGCCATGACGGCCGCATCGCCCTGACCAAGGACGGGCTGTGGAGACAGATCCGGCCAACGAAATGCCCGTCACACTGGTTCTTCGGGAGCCTTCTTCTCTTTGCGCGACTTAAACAGACCGGTTGACCGGTTTTCATTGAAAAAAGGCGATAGGAATGAGGGCAACAACGCAACTCCGGTAATCGCGCAGTCCGGCCTCGAGGCATTCGCGCCGCATTTTGTAACTCTGACCATTCGAACTCCCGCCCTAGTTTACGTCAGAAGCAACAAACGCGGGGCCTGGATCGAAGACGAGAGGAGAGCAACATGTTGAACCGGATACTTCATCGCGCGGCGCTCATGGCTGTGGCTGTCTGCGCGGTGCTCGTTGTAGTGGCGGCTCATGCGGCGCCTGCTGGACGGGCAGGTCAGGTGCCGCCCGGGTTCACCTCGGCCAAAGCCGCGGTGAACGGCAGCAGCATGCACTACCTGCGTGGCGGGCACGGACCAGCCCTTATCCTGGTGCATGGATTTCCGGAAGATTGGAACGAATACCAGGCCGTCATGCCGAGACTGGCGCAACGCTTCACCGTCGTTGCCGTCGACCTGCCCGGCATAGGCCGCTCGGAGCCTGCCAGGGGCGGCTATGAAGCCGCCAATCTTGCGGCGCAGATCCATGGGCTTGCCGACGCTCTGCATCTGGAAAAACCCTATGTGGTGGGTCACGACCTTGGCGGCATCGTCACCTATGCCTATCTCAGGCGCTTTCCCGACACGCTGCGCGGTGCGATGATCCTCGATGTTCCGATGCCCGGCATCGACGGCTGGGACAAGGCGATATCAGGCACGTGGCATATCGGTTTCATCCAGGCGCCCGGCGGCCTCGCCGAAAAGGTGGTTCCCGGTCGGCAGGCCGCCGTGCTTGGCTGGTTCCTCGACTTCGGCAAGTTCACCAGGCAGGAACGCAAATACTATTTTCGCATCTATCGAGCGCCTCAACTGCATGCCGCGTTCGAGATCTACCGCGCCTTCCCCAGCGATGCCGAATGGAACGCCGCCCAGACGGCGCCGAGCACCGTTCCGCTCGTCATCGCCTTCGGCCAGAAGTCCCCCTTTGTTGCGCTGCTGCCGACCTTCCTCGCCGGCTACCGCGCCAAGGGCATGAGCCATGTCGAGCGCGCCGAGATCCCCGATGCGAGCCACTATGTACTGGCCGACAATCCTGATGCGGTTGCCGAGCTGATCGAGAAGCGCGCCGGCGCCGGCGCGCCATGACCGGGATCAGCTAAAACCAAGGGAGAAGAAGCCGCAAACCAGTGTAGCATCACCTGGTGCTCAATCCATTCACTTGGAATGTCGAGCGCCTTGACCAGCATTGCACCTCTCTGCGCCGATAGTTTGCGGTGATTGGACCCCAGGTCCGACAGAAAACCCTGGCTGACGCCGATCATGGCCGCCAAATCGGCTTGCGTCAGCCGCCGCCAGTTGCGCAGTGCCTTGAGCCGGCTGGAGCCCCGCAAGATGTCCATGGTCACGTCCGCGGGCAGTGCCCTTTCCGCTCGGAGATCAGCCTTACGCTCGTCGTAGATCGCCGCATCGGCAGCGTCTTCCAGAGCTTCTTCGGCGGCACGCAAAAGGATCTCGTAGTCCGCCTTGGGATAACGACCAGTTCCTCGCCGGTTGGGGTCTTGATAATTTGCGGGGCGTTCATGGTGTTCTGTCCTACTATGGCCGACGGTAGGTTGTCGTTTCGCGTGTGCCGACATAGACCGCAAGGATCGTGGCGCGGTCTTCGTCAAATATGACTCGGTAGCGACCGATCCGAAGTCTGTAACCTTTCCTGCCGACAAGACGCTTGGTATCTCCGCGACCGCCGACTGCGTAAGAAATCGGACCTTCCGAGACCTGCTCGCGGACGTCCGGCGGCAAGTTGTCCAGATCACGCGCCGCCGAAATATTATAGCTGATGCATCCGCTTGGTCAGCGCTCGGCCAGTGCCGGCTCGCCACGCTTTTCGCGGATCAGGTTGACGAAACGGCGGAACAGATAGTGCGAATCCTGCGGGCCGGGCGAGGCTTCGGGATGATGCTGGACCGAGAAGACCGGCTTGCCGGTGAGCGCGATGCCGCAATTCGAACCGTCGAATAGCGAGACATGGGTTTCCTCGACGCCGCTCGGCAATGAGTCGGCGTCGACGGCAAAGCCGTGGTTCATCGAGACGATCTCGACCTTGCCGGTGGTGTGGTCCTTGACCGGATGATTAGCGCCGTGGTGGCCCTGATGCATTTTTGCGGTCTTGCCGCCCAGCGCCAGCGCCAGCATCTGGTGGCCGAGGCAGATGCCGAACAGCGGGATATCGGTCTTCAACAGATCCTGGATGACCGGAACGGCGTAGTCGCCGGTGGCTTCCGGATCACCGGGGCCGTTGGATAGAAAGATGCCGTCGGGCCGCATCGCCAGGATCTCCTCGGCGCCGGTCTTGGCCGGCACCACGGTGACCCTGGCGCCGAGGCCGGCAAGCAGGCGCAATATGTTGCGCTTGACGCCATAATCGATGGCAACGACGTGCATCGACGGGTCGGCCTGTTCGCCAAAGCCCTCGTTCCAGGCCCAGGGTGTCTCGCGCCAGACCGAGGATTGGCCGGAGGTGACCCCCTTGGCCAGATCAAGCCCGATAAGCCCCGACCATGCGGCGGCGCGGCGCTTGAGGTCATCGATGTCGAAGATACCGTCTGAGGCGTGCGCGATAACGGCATTGGGCATGCCCTTTTCGCGGATCAGCGCGGTCAGCGCGCGCGTGTCGATGCCCGAAAGTGCAACGATGCCGCGCTTCTTCAGCCACTGGTCGAGACCGGTTCCGGCGCGGTAATTCGACGGGTTGGTGACATCGGCCTTGAACACGGCGCCGACGGCGCCGGCGCGGGCCAGCGGATTGAGATCCTCGATGTCTTCGTCATTGGTGCCGATATTGCCGATATGCGGAAAGGTGAAAGTGACGATCTGGCCGGCATAGGAGGGGTCCGTGAGGATCTCCTGATAGCCGGTCAGCGCGGTGTTGAAGCAGACCTCGGCAACGGCGGAGCCGGAAGCGCCCAGACCACGGCCCTCGATGACGGTGCCGTCGGCCAGCACCAGCAGAGCGGTCGGCTTCTCGGTGGCCCAAGGGGGGGTCGATGCGGCGGTCATCGTTGCCATGGCGGCACTCCTAAAGGCTGCGCTCCTCAATCGGCGCAACAAAAAGCGCGAAGCGGCAATCTCACAGCCTCGGCGCGCTGCATGTCGTTGCCCCAAAACCGCTACGCACTTTTGGGCGACGTGCACTAGAATTCAATTCATGCAAGGCACAGTACATAGGGGAAGGCGCCAAGGCGGTCAATGATGCCGCGCCGTACGTGCCTGGATTTATTTCGTCGAACAATATCAGGGATTTGCCGGACAGACTTGAATTTGCCTTGGGCTTTCGGCACGGCTATTGTCCGCCGCATTCGAAGGAGAAAGCACCATGCGAGGCAAAATCGCCGAATCCCTGAAGAGCGCGATGAAGGCACAGGACAAGCGCCGGCTGCCGACATTGCGGCTGATCCAGGCGGCCATTCATGATCGCGACATCGCCAATCGCGGCGCCGGCAAGGAGCCGGCCAGCGACGACGAGATCCTGCAGATCCTGGCCAAGATGGTGAAGCAGCGCGAGGAATCGGCCAAGGCGTTCGATGACGGCAAGCGGCCGGAACTTGCCGCGCAGGAGCGCGACGAGATGGCGATCATCCGCGACTTCCTGCCGACGCAACTGGGCCAGGCCGAGACGGAAAGCGCCGTCCGTTCCGCTATCGCCGAGACAGGTGCCAGCGGCGTCAAGGAGATGGGCAAGGTGATGGCGGCGCTCAAGGAGAAATATGCTGGCCAGATGGATTTCTCCAAGGCGAGCGGCATCGTCAAGAGCCTGCTTCAGTAGGGATTTTTCCCGCCTTAGCGGTGCTCATGAGACTCGAAGAGACCATCGCGAGGAGCCAGGCCAGGAGCGGGCGGAGCGGACGGCAGTTCGCACCGACATGTTCATCGCCACGGCCGCGCGAATGAACCTGTATGTTCGACGTCTGGCGTCTCACGACGGCATCGATGCGGCGAGCCGTTTGCTTGTTAGGCCTCGTGCCGATGCCGGGCGGCAACGTCTCAAGTCGAGGAGGAACCTTCCTCCCTGCGGACACGTTTGCGAGACGATCATGCGAAAATGGAGCTTCGATTTGGCGGCGCGTTTGTTGAATATTATCGGTGCGGCCACGAGTGCCGGCGCCTATTCGCCGGGTCAGGAACAGGCGCCCGCGGCCTTTCGGCGAAATGGGCTCGCGGAAGCGATCACGAACCGAGGCAGATCCATCAGGGATCATGGCGATGTTGCATCGTTCCGATGGCGACCGGACCCTTCGCGGTCGCAGGCTATGAACCTGGAAGCCGTGCGCGACGCCTGTGAGTTAGTCGCAAGCCACGTAGCGACGGCGATCGCAGCGCAGGAAGACGTGCTTGTTTTAGGTGGCGATTGTACTGTGGAACTGGGGACGGTCGCCGGGGCGAATGCGGCCGGCGCGCGGATCGGACTCGTTTACATTGACTTCGACGCCGATCTCAACACACCTGACACGAGCGACGGCGCCTTGGACTGGACCGGCGTCGCCCATCTGCTCGATATCCATGGATGCGAGCCTTCGCTCGCGAGGCTCGGCCCGACCCGCCCGATGCTCGTGCCTCAGCAACTCCTCTATTTCGGCGTCGAGAACATCACCCCGCCCGAAGCGGCCGTGATCGGAAATGACGCGATCAAGATCATATCGCGTGAGGAAGCTTTGAGTGACATCGAGGCGGCGTCGGCGCGCGCGGCCGAATGGGCGGCGCGCTTTGACTGCGTGCTTATCCACTTCGATGTCGATGTGCTCTCCTTTATCGATTTTCCGATTGCGGAGAATGTGCGCCGTTGCGACGGTCTCAAACTGGAGCAAGTCGCCTTTGTCCTAAAGCAGCTGACAGCCCTGCCGCAATGGCGCGGCCTGACCATCACAGAAGTTAATCCGGCCCATGCGCCAGACGAGTCCGCAGCGTTCGCACGCTTGAATGAGGTGCTTGCAGACGCCCTTGGATAGTTCGAGATCCATCTCACGGTCGTTCGCCGGCAATTGGCCGGCTTGCTTCATCCAAGCGGGGCCAGCCTTATGCGCCCGGTCGCAATCATTGCGCGACATGGGCGCAATGCGGAAAACTTGGGAATTGCGGTCGATGGCGGGGCAGTTTTGTCGTCGCTACAGCCGCACGCCCGCCGTTGAGGGCGGACAGCCAAAAGCTCGCGCTCATGATCGAACTCGTCAAACCGGCGTTTGAACACCTGCCGTCCTACAAGGCGGCCCTCGAGCGCGGCTGGTCGCCGGACAATGTGCGGCTGCTCGACGCGACGCGCGAGCAGCTTGCGGCTATCGAAAAGGATCCAGCGACTTTCCTTGCCGATCTCGACGATCCTGAAGGTAAGGGACCGCCGATCGCCTTGCCGGACGGTTCGACGGTGCCGCGGCTGCCTGGATTTCGGCGCTGGATCTGGGACGGGGAAGTCTCAGGCTCGATCGGCTTGCGCTGGCAGCCCGGAACCGCGGCGCTGCCATCGCACGTGCTCGGCCACATCGGCTATGCGGTGGTGCCGTGGAAACAGGGATGCGGCTATGCGACGGAGGCGCTGCGGCTGATGCTGGAGGAGGCGAGGGCGGTTGGCCTGCCCTTCGTCGAAATCACCTGCAAGCCTCACAATGTGCCCTCGCAGAAGGTCGTTCTGGCCAATGGCGGCGGGCTCGTCGGGCGTTTCTTCGAGGATGCTTCCTATGGCGGCGCGGAAAGCCTGCGTTACCGGATCGATCTGTAGCCCTATTCGGCGGCAGCCGGCAGCGGCGGCGCAGCCCGGCTCCGCCATTCCCAGACATGCGAGGCAAGCGCAACCGCGACCGCGACCAGCATGGCGATCGCGCCAACCACCGGCAGGCTGCGATAGCCATAGCCGGCATTGAGCACCGCCGCGCCGAGCGATGCGGCGAGCGCGATGCCGACATTGAAGCCCGACGGAATGAGCGACGAGGCGAGATTGGAGGCGTCCGCGGTCCAGGTCAGGATGCGGGTCTGGATCGGCGTGCCGATGGCGAAGTTGAGGCCGCCCCAGACGAAGATCGCCATCACCATCGGCAGTGGGTAAGAACTGACGGCGTAGATCAAGGCGAGCACTACCGCCTGCAGGAAAAGCATGACGATGAGCGACGGCATCAGCTTCCAGTCGGCGAGGCGCCCGCCGACGAAGACGCCGATCGTCGCGCCGACACCGTTGAGCAGGAGCACCCAAGGTATCCATTTCTCGTCGAGGCCGGTGAGCTCGAGCAGCGTCGGCGTGATGTAGGTGAACAGGCCGAACTGGCCGATCATCAGCATCAGCATCATGATGAGCGAGGTCCAGACCTGCTGGCGTGCGAGCACGCGTACCTCGCTGCCAAGGCTGACGGACGGGCTCGACGATCCTGTCTTGCGCGGCAGCAGGGCGCCGATGGCGGCGAAGGCCACCACGCCGAGAGCGCACATCACCCAGAATGTCGCACGCCATCCCCAGATGTTGCCGATTGCCGTGCCGGCCGGAACGCCGATGACATTCGATACGGTGAGGCCGGACAGGATCAGCGCCACCGCCATGCCGCGCTGGTCTTCGCGCACGAGGCCGACGGCCACCACCATGGCAACGCCGAAATAGGCGCCGTGTGCCACGGCCACCGCAATCCGCAACAGCAGCATCGAGGCGAAGTCGGGCGCCAGCGCGCAGGCCGCCTGGCCGATGGTAAAGGCTGCAGTCAGTCCAAGCAGCAGGGCCTTGCGGGAGAACCTTTTGGTGGCGAGCGCCAGCAGCGGGCCGCCGACTGCAATGCCGCCGGCATAGCCGGAAACGAGATAGCCGGCGGTCGGGATCGCGACGCCAAGGCCATCCGCCACCTGCGGCAGCACGCCGGCGATGACGAATTCGGTGGTGCCGAAGGCGAAGGCGGCAATGAACAGGGCAATGAGGGGAAGCATGGCGGGAAGGCGATCCTCGGATAAGGTGACCTCAAACCACGGATAAGGGCACCGGGCAATTCAGAAATTGGCGACGCCGCTTTAGATTTTCTTTGTCACCGGTCAGGTGCCGGCCGCGGCGGCAAGAGCTACGCGGCCGCCTTCCTTCCGTAAGGAATTTTCAGCCACGCCCGCTCATGAAGGTAGTAGAGCAGCGACTTGGTGACGACCTCGGTCAGGCCGATGGCCGCAGCGAGCTTGATGCTTCCCGTCACGACGAGCGAAATGATCATCGTGTCGATGGTACCGGTGACACGCCAGGAAAGCGCCTTGGCGAAGCTGCGAGAATGGGTGTCCATCTACTTTCCTTCCGGTAGATCTGGCGATCTTTAGCCGACAGACAGGAGGTGGCGCAAAGGTAATTTTGCGCATTGGCTCACAGCATAGGCGAGCTTCTGAAGCTACCGGCCTGTGGACGCAATCTATCCGGCCTTCAGCCGCGAACCGGTTAGCAGGCCGCGTTCCTCAAGCACGGGATAGGCCATCGAGGCGAGCAGCGAGTTGATCTGCTTGAGGTCGCGAATGGTGTCGAGATGGATGGAGCTGGTCTCGACGCTCTTGGCGGTGCCGTCGCGCAGCCGCACGAAATGGCTCTGGCTGGTTTCCTTCTCGCGGTCGCGCAGCCGGTCCTTTTCCAGCACCAACTGGCGAGCGGTCTCCGGATCGCGGGACACCAGGACGTTGAAGGCCAGCCTGGCATTGGCAAGCACCAAGGCGTGGAAGGCGCAAAGCTCGCGCCAGCCTTCCGGCGTGAACTCCAGTCCGCGCTCGAATTTCTTCTTCACATGGACCAGCATGTTGCGCACGATGATGTCGCCGACCTGCTCCAGCTTGACGCAGGCGCCGATCAGCTCCTGGCAACGCAGGGCCTCGTCCTCGCTCAGCGGGTTCTTGGTGACCTTGGCGAGATAGAGCTTGATCGCCGCGTGCTTCCTGTCGACACGGTCGTCGAGCGCGGCCAGCGCACTGATCTTGTCGGCGTCGGCGCTCTCATAGAGTTCGATGATCCGTTTCAGCATGATCTCGACCGTCTCGCAGACCCGCACTACCTCGCGGGTGGCATTGGCGAGTGCTTGGCTCGGCACGTCGAGCGCACTTTCGTTGAGCGCCGAAAGCTCGATGACGTCGAGCGCGTTGGCGGGCTGGGGCCTGGTGCCCAGCGCCACGATCTTTTCCGAGGCACGATAGACCAGGCGCGCCAGCGGCAGGCCGGCGATCAGGATCAGGATATTGAAGACGATGTGGGCATTGACGATCTGCTCGGGCACGGTGCTGCCCAAGAAGGCGACTGGCGGCTTGAACGTCAGGAACAGGATCAGCATGATCAGAGAGCCCATGCCGCGCATCAGGAGATTGCCGATCGGCACGATGCGAACGCCGGGTTCTGCGTTGCGGGTTAGAAGCGGCGCGATGATCGAAGAGCCGAGATTGACGCCGAGCACCAGCACGATGCCGAGTTCGGGCGGGATGAAACCGCGGCCGGCGAGCGTCACCATAAGCAGCACCGCGGCGATCGAGGAATGGAACAGCCAGGTGACCAACGCCGCCAGAAGGTAGGCGGTGACCGGATCGCCGGAGAAGTAATCGACGATGAGCGGCATCAGCGTGCTCTGGCGCAGCGGCTCCGACGCCTGGCCGATCATCTCCAGCGACAGAAGCAGCAGGCCGATGCCGACCAGGATGCGGCCGAACTGGCGCCAGTCGCGCCGCTCGGTGGCCATGAACATGACGGTGCCGGCGACCAGGCAGACCGGTACCAGCAGCGACAGATCGAAGGTAAGCAGCTTGACCACCAGCGCCGAGCCGATCTCGGCACCGCGCACCGCAAGCTGGCCCGACATGCCGCTGACAATGCCGGAGCCGGCGAATGAGCCGACTAGCAAGGTAACGGCGGTCGAGCTTTGCAGCGCGACCGCCAGGCCGCAGCCGGCCAGAACCGCCATGAAGGGATTGCGCATGGTGGCGCGCAGTTTGTGGCGCAGCACATCGCCATAGGCGCGCTCGACGCCGGTCTTCACCAAACGGGTAGCAAACAGCATCAGTGCCACCGCACCGGCAAGGTGCAGCAAAACGACGGAGCCACTCATGCCAGGCCCCGCAACGCGACAGGTGCCAGCGACGCGGGCGCCGTGACGTCAAGGGGGCAAAAGTGGGCGCGAATCGTGGACATTGCAGAGGTTGATATTACTCCGATTTATTTTAGCCGAATAATAAATTTTGCCCGGTTCGGACGCCTGTTGGCACGCGACGGGGCGTGTCGGAAATGGATGGTCGGCAAAATGGTTGCATTGGCTGCGAGGCTGCGGACGGTCACGCAGCCAGCCCGAATGATCGCTTTAAAGATAGTGCTGAATTAGGCGTGCTAAATGTAAGAAATCATTACGAAAACGTAATCTCTGCGTTCAGTTTCGGTTCATCGTTCCGGCTCTATTCCAGAGGCATCGACAACCAAGGAGTACCCGCTATGAAACGCATCGTTTTTTCTGCCATTGCCTTCTCGATGCTGGCTGCAACGGCCTTGCAAGGCCAGGCTGCACCGCTGAACACACCAAACGCGCCGCAATCGAGTTATAGCCAGGTCGACTGGCAAAAGCCCGGCAGGCATGTCGACGTGAACAAGCAGGTCGAGGTGAACAAGCGCGTCGTAGTGACGAAGAAGATCGTCGTGAAGCGCAGCCATTGGCGCAACGGCCAGAGATATTCGAGCTGGAAGCGTCACCAGCCGATCCGCGACTATCGCCACTATGGCCTGCGCCGTCCCGGTCCCGGACAGGAGTGGATCCGGGTCGGCAACGACTATCTGCTGGTCAGCGTTCTCTCCGGCCTGATCTTCGGCGCCATCGCCGCGCAGTAGGTGCGGAACGGCTGACCGGCGCTGCGCCGGATTAGATCGAGAAGGCGGCCCGCGGGCCGCCTTGTCTTTTTGGCCCTGTGAAAACCGGGTATGGTCGCCATTAGGAGTCGTCGGGCTTGGCCCGTGTGATTATATGGAGGCCAAACGAGCTGTCCCTCATGCGCTTTCCGCCTGCTTTCCTCGACGAGATCCGCGACCGCGTGCCGATTTCTTCGGTGATCGGCCAGCGCGTCGCGTGGGACAGGAAAAAGACAAACGCGCCGCGCGGTGATTATTGGGCGTGCTGTCCGTTCCATGGCGAGAAGAGCCCGTCCTTCCATTGCGAGGACAAGAAGGGCCGCTATCACTGTTTCGGCTGCTCGGTTTCGGGCGACCATTTCAAGTTCTTGACCGAACTCGACGGGATGAGCTTTCCCGAGGCCGTCGAGAAGATCGCCGACATGGCCGGCGTGCCGATGCCGGTTCGCGACGCCGATGAGGAACGGCGCGAAAAGGAACGCGCCAGCCTGACCGATGTCATGGAGATGGCGACGGTGTTCTTCCAGGAACGGCTGCAGGGACCGGAAGGCGCAAAGGCCCGCGCCTATCTGCGCGACCGGGGACTGACACCGGCGACGCAGCAGTCCTTCCGCCTCGGCTATGCGCCCGACAGCCGCAACGCGCTGAAGGAGCATCTTGCCGCCAAGGGCGTCCCCAAGGCCGACATCGAGGCGTGCGGGCTGGTGCGCCATGGCGACGACGTCCCGGTTTCCTACGATTGGTTCCGCGACCGCATTATGTTCCCGATCCCGGATTCCAGGGGCAAGATCATCGCCTTCGGCGGGCGGGCGCTAGCGCCGGATGCGCTGGCCAAATATATGAACTCGCCCGATACGGAGCTCTTCCACAAGGGCAACGTGCTCTACAATTTCGCTCGTGCACGCCAAGTGCTGGGAAAGGGGGCGCTGGGAAAGGGGGCGCTGGCCAAGGGCGGCACGGTCATTGCCGTCGAAGGCTACATGGATGTGATCGCGCTGGCGCAGGCCGGCTTCGAAAACGTGGTGGCGCCGCTCGGCACCGCATTGACTGAAAACCAGCTCGAACTTCTATGGCGCATGGCTGGCGAGCCGGTGCTGTGCTTCGACGGCGACCAGGCCGGGTTGAAGGCAGCGTGGCGCGCCGCCGACATGGCGCTGCCGGCGGTCCAGGCAGGCCGCTCCGTGCGCTTCGCCCTGCTGCCGGAGGGCAAGGATCCCGACGATCTGGTCAAGGGTGACGGGCCGGATGCGTTCCGCGCCGTGCTTTCCGAGGCACGGCCGCTGGCCGACCTCTTGTGGATGCGCGAGACCGCCCGCGGCATCTTCGACACGCCTGAACGGCGGGCGGAGCTCGAAAAGACGCTACGCGAACTGACCAGCCGCATCCGCGACGAGAGCCTTCGTTACCACTACCAACAGGAAATGCGCGAGCGCGTGCAGAGCTTCTTCGGTGCCCAGCGCGGACGCCAGGGACGTCAGGACGGACGGCCCGGTGAGCGCTTCCCGGGCAGGGTCTCAGCACCCGGCGGACAGTTTGCACGTGGCGGCAATGCCGGTGGGCGCACCGCGATCACCGAAAGCCTCGGCCGCTCGGCGCTGGTCAAACGCGGCGGCGAGGGCATGTCGGTGCGCGAGGCGACGATCATTGCGGCCCTCGTCAACCATCCCGTGCTGATCGACGAGAATTTCGCCCATGTCGAGTTCCTCGATCTCGCCAACTCCGATCTGAAGCGGCTGCATGCGGCGATCCTCGACGCCATGGCGCATGATATGGCCAATGACCGCGACGCGGTGATCGCGACGATCGAGCGGGCCGGCTGCGGCGAGATCTGGCAGCGTGCGGTGGCGCTGATCAAGCGTGCGCGGCAATGGCCGGCGCTGGAAACGGCAGCACTCGACGATGCTCGCGATGCGTTCAGCCAAGCTCTCCACTTGCAGCGCAGCGCGCGCACCTTACATAAGGAGCTGAAGCAGGCGGAAGCAGCGCTCGCCAGCGATCCCACGGACGAAAATTACCGGCACCTGGTCGAAATCCAGGCGCAATTTCGTGATGTGCAGGCAACGGAAGCGCTGATTGAAGGGTTTGGCGTATCGTCGGGCAGGGCTGGGCGCGTTTAGATCGAAGCCCCCAGAAGACTGAATGTAAGGACGTGCTTGCGCGTCGAATCAAGCGTGCGGCGCTCTAAGTCGGGTAATTGATTCGCTTTTTTCATGCGAATCATGCGAGAGGCGCTTGACCTTCCGGCAGAATGGCGGAATCAGGTCGATTCGAAACGTTAACCCGCCCCGGCATCGACGGGAATGCAGCGATGTAAGGTACTGATCACTGGACAGGCAGTCAGCTTGCCACAGATATCAGGGTTAATCTGGGCTTAACGAGAGATGCAGTTACTGGCCCGGTAAAGCGCGTTCTGGAAAGAGCGCATCCAATTTGACCGGACCGGCAGCTTACGCGGTTTTGATACTCAGCCGCTTGGAGAAAATAAAGACTATGGCGACAAAAGAAAAGGAAGAAGTCGAGACCGAACGCGAGGCCGCGACCGATGGCCCTCTGCTCGACCTTTCCGACGATGCTGTCAAGAAGATGATCAAGGCCGCCAAGAAGCGCGGCTATGTCACCATGGACGAGCTGAATTCGGTGCTGCCCTCGGAGGAAGTGACCTCCGAGCAGATCGAGGACACGATGGCCATGCTTTCCGACATGGGCATCAACGTGGTCGAGGACGACGAGCAGGGCGAGGAGCCCGAAGCCGCCGACACCGCCGCTGACGCCGAGGAAGACGCCAACGAGCTGGCCGAGCAGACCGGCACCGCCGTCGCCGCCACCACGACCAAGAAAGAGCCGACCGACCGCACCGACGATCCGGTCCGCATGTATCTGCGCGAGATGGGCTCAGTCGAGCTTCTGTCGCGCGAGGGCGAAATCGCGATCGCCAAACGCATCGAGGCCGGCCGCGAGACGATGATCGCGGGCCTGTGCGAAAGCCCGCTGACTTTCCAGGCCATCATCATCTGGCGTGACGAGCTCAACGAATCGAAGATCCTGCTGCGCGAGATCATCGACCTCGAGGCGACCTATGCCGGGCCGGAGGCCAAGCAGGCGCCGGTGGTCGAGCGTATCGAGGAAGCCAAGACCGAGGAAAAGCCGCGCCGTTCGCGCGAGGACGAGGACGACATTACCAATGTCGGCGGCGACACGCGTGGCCTGGTGGACGACGACGAGGAAGACGATGACGAGGCGAGCCTGTCGCTGGCGGCGATGGAAGCGGAACTGCGCCCGCAGGTGATGGAGACGCTCGACGTCATTGCCGACACCTACAAGAAACTGCGCAAGCTGCAGGACCAGCAGGTCGAGAACCGGCTGGCTGCCGCGGGCACGCTGTCGCCCAGCCAGGACCGCCGGCTGAAGGAATTGAAGGACCAGCTGATCAAGGCGGTGAAGTCGCTGTCCTTGAACACGGCGCGCATCGAGGCACTGGTCGAGCAGCTCTACGACATCAACAAGCGCCTGGTGCAGAACGAAGGCAAGCTGCTCAGGCTGGCCGAAAGCTATGGCGTGCGCCGCGAGGAATTCCTCAAGGAATATCAGGGCTCGGAGCTCGATCCCAACTGGACGCGCTCGATCGGCAATCTGACCTCGCGCGGCTGGAAGGAATTCACCAAGAACGAGAAGGACGCCATCCGCGACCTGCGCGCCGAGATCCAGAACCTCGCCACCGAGACGGCGATTTCGATCCAGGAATTTCGCAAGATCGTCAACCAGGTGCAGAAGGGCGAGCGCGAAGCCGCGATCGCCAAGAAGGAAATGGTCGAGGCCAATCTGCGCCTCGTCATCTCCATCGCCAAGAAATATACCAATCGCGGCCTGCAGTTCCTCGACCTGATCCAGGAAGGCAATATCGGCCTGATGAAGGCGGTCGACAAATTCGAATACCGCCGCGGCTACAAGTTCTCGACCTACGCGACATGGTGGATCCGGCAGGCGATCACCCGTTCGATCGCCGACCAGGCGCGCACCATCCGCATTCCGGTGCACATGATCGAAACGATCAACAAGATCGTACGCACCTCGCGTCAGATGCTGCATGAGATCGGCCGTGAGCCGACGCCGGAAGAACTGGCGGAAAAGCTCGCAATGCCGCTGGAAAAAGTGCGCAAGGTGCTGAAGATCGCCAAGGAGCCGATCTCGCTCGAAACGCCGGTCGGCGACGAGGAGGATTCGCATCTGGGCGACTTCATCGAGGACAAGATGGCGATCCTGCCGATCGACGCAGCGATCCAGGCCAATCTGCGCGAGACGACGACGCGCGTGCTGGCCTCACTGACGCCGCGCGAAGAGCGCGTGCTCAGAATGCGCTTCGGCATCGGCATGAACACCGACCACACGCTTGAAGAGGTCGGCCAGCAATTCTCGGTCACCCGCGAGCGCATCCGCCAGATCGAAGCCAAGGCGCTGCGCAAGCTCAAGCACCCGAGCCGGTCGCGCAAGCTCAGAAGCTTCCTCGACAGCTGAGGATTTTTAGGTGGGCGCGACCTACGGAACCGTCAGCATAAAGGGGCCAACGCAAGAAGCGTTGGTCAACTGGCTGAGGACGAAGACCATCGACGCCTTCGTCACAACCGAACAGAATGGTTGGACCACTTTCTCCGACCGTTACACAGACCAGCTCGACCCGCGCTGGATTGAATCCTTGCTTCAGAGCCTGACCCTCGATCTGACCTGCGTCGGCATCGCGATTACCGTCTATGATGAGGAACAGCTAAACCTCTGGGCGGCAAAGCACGGTGTTCTCCAATCGCGCTACAATTCCTGTCCGGGTATGGAGATGAGTGACCCTGACGATGCGGACATGCGTCCTCGGCTGGAAGACGCTCCCGCCTTGCTGGCTATGATCGGCAAGCAGGCCGCGCCTGACGATTTGCTTCAGATATTGGGAATAGATGGAGCGAAAGAGTACATGGCTCCGCTCGACCTCCATGAGGAACTCGCCGCCTATCTGGGACTTCCGGAAAATTCTGTTGGCCTTGGCCACAGATACATTCTGAAGGACAAAATCGATCTGTCAGAGCAGGGCTTGATCAGGACGGTCGATAGCTGACGTCGTGCTCGAGCATGCTCGGAACCGTCTTAGGAGCTGACACTCAAGAATGACTGAACGAGTCAGAGGGCGCCATCCGGCGCCTTTTTTATTTTATCGTCCGGCCGTTTGTTCTTGCGGTGCACCGGGTGTGGGAGGATAATTCCGCAACGGACGCATTCTCTGGGCGACAAACCCGGATGCCCGCCCCGGCGGTTGGACGCCGTGCTCCGTGGCACCGGAGGGAGGTGTGCCATGACAACTTACATCGTGCTGATCAACTGGACCGAGCAAGGCGCCAAAAATGTGCGCGAATCGCCGAAGCGGCTCGATGCCGCCAAGAAGCTGCTGGGAGACATGGGCGGGTCCTTCAAGGCATTTTATCTCACTATGGGGGATTGCGACATGGTGGCCGTGCTCGAAGCGCCCGACGATGCTGTCCTGGCTCGTTTCTCGCTGATGCTGGCGACGGGCGGAAACGTCAGGACGCGGACACTCAAGGCTTTCCCCGAGGATGCCTATCGCGAGATCATCACCTCGCTCGGCTGAGCCGCGGCGCCTGAAGCGCGTCGCGCTGAACGGCCCTTGCGACGCGCTTTAAGCTCTTCTTTTTATGCATGTCGTTATCGTAAAACCGCTGCGTACCCTTTGGGCGACCTGGATCAGCGAAGCCGGCCGTTCCGCCGGTATCGTGTCACGTTGCGGCGCAACGGCATTTCTCGGATAATCCGTGCGTGTCCTCTGGTGCCGTTTCGAAACATGGCCAAGCCTCTGCTGACAGTCTGGTACAATACGCGCTGTCCGGTCTGCGATGCCGGCATCAGCCGGCAGAAGCGGCGGCTGATCGAGGCGGTCAAGGCCGGGCGGATCGAATTTCGCGACATCAATGCCGAACCGACGGCGCTGGCCCGCTACGGCATCGGGCTGGAGGATATCCGGCGCCGGCTGCATGCGACCGACGCCGGTGGCAAATTGCTGGTCGGCGCCGATGTTGCCGTTGCGGCTTGGCTGATAACGCCGGGCGAGGGCTGGTTGGCGACGCTGTTCGGCAATCCCGCCACGCTGCCGTTGACGCGCTATGCCTATGATCGCTTCGCCGATCTGCTCTATGCCTGGAACCGCCGCAAAGGCCGTTGGTGATAGTGTCCGTTCACTTCGCACTGAAAGACCCGTAAGTTGCTTCGGGCCCTTGGCGCAGCCTGCTATCGAGCCACGGGCTCGCAAAGCCAGCCAACGATGCGGCGCACCGCCGGCAGCAACAGCAGCAGCGTCGGAAAGGCCACCATCCAGGACAGGCCCCAAGCCGTCAGCCAGGTGGCCGGCAGATCGGGCTGGAAGCCAAGGCTTTTCAGTGTCGAGATGAACGACACGATGAACGTCGTCAACAACGACAGCACCAGCGGGTCGAGCACGGCGGCATAGCGCACAGGCAGCCTGCTGCGCGGGGTTTTCATGGTCATTTGGATTTCCCTGAAGCATCCGGTTCGTCGCCTTGCACCCATTCGCCGGTATTGTCGGCGTAACTGCCCGGAACGACCGGGGTGGATGCGTTGCTTCACGTCAGACGCTTACGGAGCGGCCTTCGGCCCTCATGCACCGTCTAGCTGCCCTCGCTGGCGAACTCAATCCTGCTGGTGCCATTTTCAGATACATCGTAAGATATATCTTGACTCGGCCGTGGCGGGCACTTAGTTGAGATATATCGTAAGACATAACTCAAGGAGCAGACAATGCACAAAGACAATCATTTCAGCCATCATCGTTTCGGCGAACGCGCCGAGCGCGTCTTCATGCATATGGCCGGCAAGTTCGGCGGACGTGGCGGCGGCTTTGGCCCGTTCGGGCATGGCATGAGAGGCGGCGGACGCGGCGGGCCGGGCGACATGTTCCGCGCCGGCCGCATGCTGGCCGACGGCGATCTCAAGCTGATCACGCTGTCACTGCTGGCCGAGGCGCCGCGGCACGGCTACGACATCATCAAGGCGCTGGAGGAGCGCACCAGCGGCGTCTACAGCCCGAGCCCCGGCGTGGTCTATCCGACGCTGACCTTCCTGGAGGAGGCCGGCTACGCCGTTTCTGCGGCGGAAGGCAACAAGAAGGTGTTTTCAATCACCGAGGCTGGGCAGGCGCACCTCAACGAAAATCGCGAGATGATCGACCACGTGCTCGAACATCTCGAGCGCTTCGGCCGCAAGATGGCCAAGGCGCGCGACTGGTTCGGCTGGAACGATGACGGCGACGGTGGCCGGCGCGGCCGCGGCCGCTCGGAAAAGCGCGACGAGTTTCGCGCCGTGCGCCACCGGCTACGCGCCGCGCTCGGCGAGATCGTCGATGCGCCTGAAGCAAAGCAGGCCGAGGCAATCAGCATATTGGAAGCTGCCGCGGAAGCCCTGGAAGCACTGACGCGCGACTGACCTCTAACGGCAAGCCGCAGGCGGCCCTTGCCGGTCCAGCCAAGGACCGGTACTGAAAATCATCCTGCGTCGCGCTATGTGGTGCAGGATGATTGCCGTTGGAGGATACCCCATGTCTTTTCTGAAGCGTCTTTTCGGCGGAGGCAACGAAGCCGCCGAGCCAAAGACAGCGGCGCCTGTAAAGCAGATCGAGCACAAGGGATTTTTGATCAGCGCCACGCCCTACAAGGCGGAGGGCCAGTACCAGACCTGCGGCGTGGTTTCGAAAGAGATCGACGGCGTGATGAAGGAGCACAAATTCATCCGCGCCGACCGCTTTGCCGGGCTTGATGATGCCGTCGACATCTCGATCAAAAAGGGCATCCAGCTGGTCGACGAGCAGGGCGAAAAGATCTTCGGATAGATCGGCTACTACAGCCTTGGGTCGATTGGCTCGCTTTCCAACGCCAGCACGGCGAAGACACACTCGTGAACCCGGCGTAGCGGCTGCTTGGCGACAAATCGCGTTAGCGCTTCGTGGCCAAGCGCGAACTCCCGGAACGCCAGGCTGCGCTTGCCGGCCAGGCCGCGTTCTCGCAGGCGGATGAGATTGTCGGGTGCATCATATTCGGGACCATAGATGATGCGCAAATATTCCGGGCCGCGGACCTTCAGCGCCGGCTGGATGAGCCCCTTCTCGCCACGGCTGACGAAGTCGCGTGGTTTGACCACCATGCCTTCGCCGCCTGAGCCGGTCAGTGCTTCCCACCAGGCGACGGCCTCGGCACACGCGCTGCCGTCGGCGAGGTCAACCATACGCCATCGAGTCGGCGTGACCACGCCGCCACGGGCAGCCAGACGGTCCGCGAGCGACATGTGCCAGACATGGTCCTGGTCAAACCAAACACGTCCCTCGCTGGCCAGCAGGTGGAAAGGCGCGGCCTTAAGGTCCTCGACGCCCGAAACTGGCCATACGTAGGGCGCCCAGGCGGTGGCGTATTTGGCTGCGCGGACGGCCCGGTCTTCAAGGCGTGCGTTCAGGCCGGCTGCATCGACGCCGCGCGCCATCGCACGGGCCAGCGCCTCGTTGCTGGCCTTGAAACCGGCGGCAGAGGATATCGCCACAGGCGCATACTGGCTTTCGATCAGACTGCCGGCCTTGGCGGACCAAGGCATTATCTCGGCGTCCAGCAGCAGCCAGTCGCTGTTCAATTCCTTCCACAGATCCGCCGCGTCGACCTCGGTGCGAAGACGGGCGAGCAGGTCCTCCGTCATGGCACTGTCATTGAAAAAGGAGCGTCCGGTGCGGGTCCAGATTGCGCCGGTTTCGTCGCCAGGGACCCCGAAGCGGCTGCGTGCCGCCTGCGCGTTCCGGCAGAGCGCGATCACTGCCCGCGAACCCATGTGCTTTTCCTCGCACACGACCTGGGCGACGTCGCGTTCGCGGAAATAAGCGAAGGCATCTTCCGGACGTTCCAGCCAGCCGTGTTGGCTGCTGGTCTCGGACGGCGACATGGTCGGCGGCAGATAGATCAGCCATTGCGGCGACAGCGCGAAGCGGCTCATCACTTCCAGTGCCGCCGAGGCGTTCTCCTCGGCCACCACAATCCGGCCCCTCAGCCCGGTCTCGATCCAGCGGCGACCGGAGACATCCTGGTAATCGAGCACGCCGTCGGCGTCGGCCTGTGCCGATTTGCCCAGACAGGACCCGCCCAGCGGACGTATCGGCTCCGACCATGTCTGGATTGCCGGCACCTCTACCAGTTCGCGTTCCGGCCAGCGTAAGGCCGTCAGCTTGCCGCCGAACACGCATCCAGTGTCGATACACAGGGTGTTGTTGACCCACTCGGCCGACAGCGTTGGCGTATGTCCATAAATTACGGCTGTCTTGCCACGGTAGGCTGCGGCCCAGTCCGCGCGGACGGGCAGCCCGAACTCGTCAGTCTCGCCTGTGGTCTCGCCGTACAGAGCGAACTCGCGCACGGCGCCGGAGCCGCGTCCGATCATTTCCTCCTTGAGACCGGCGTGGGCGACGGCGAGGTGTCCGCCGTCCAGCCAGACGTGGCTGCGCAGGCCGTCGAGAAAGGCCGGCAGCGCCTCTCGCAGGCCGCGGTCCTGCGTGTTCAACTGGTCTATCGTCTGCTCGAGGCCGTGGGCGACCGTGACCTTGCGACCTTCCAGCCAGCGGCCGAGTTTGCGTTCATGGTTGCCCTGGACACAATAGGCGGTCCCGGCCGCGACCATGCTCATGGCGATGCGCAGTACGTCGGGCGAGTTGGGGCCGCGATCGACGAGGTCGCCGACAAAGACGATCTTGCGGCCCTGCGGCGGGATCACAGTGGCCGTTCGGTCGCCCTGATGTTCAGACCAGGCGACGCTGTAGCCCAGTCGAGCGAGCAGCATCTGAAGTTCATCCGAACAGCCGTGGATGTCGCCAATGATATCGAACGGGCCGTGGTCGTCGCGCTTGTCGGTCCATAGCGGCTGCCGCGACACCTCGGCCGCGTCGATGCTGGCCTCGCTGGTAAGCGTCCAGACCTGGCGGAAGCCCTCGCGTTGCAGGCCGCCAAGACCCTTGCGGATCTCGGTTGTCATGCGCTGGGCGACCCCGGCGCCGACCGGCCGGTCGGCTCGCACCGCATTGCGTGCGACGCACACCTCGACGCCTGGATCGAGGACCACGGCGACGGGCAAAGCGTGCCACTTGCGCGCCAGCTCAATCCAGGCCTTGCGGTCGGCGGCTCGCACGTTGGTGGCGTCGATGACGGCCAGCCTGCGGTGTTTAAGCCGCTTGCCGGCTATTTCGCGCACCAGATCGAAGGCATCTGCAGAGACGTCCTGGTCAGTCTCATCGTCGGAGACCAGCGCCCGGCACTGATCCGAGGAGATGATCTCGGTCGGCAGAAAATGCCTGGCCGCGAAAGTCGACTTGCCCGATCCGGTCGAGCCGATCAGCACGACGAGGGCAAAGTCAGGAATGGCGAGATCGGTCTTGTCCAGTTCTCTCATCGGGTGAACACCGCCATCTGCGTGGGCGCGCCGAGGGTAGAATCCTGGGCTCCGATACCGCTGAAGGTGGCTGCATAGCCATAGATCTCACCGATTTTGGCCGCCCAGGTTTCGAACTGAGCCCGGCTCCATTCGAAACGGTGATCGGGATGGCGAAATGCGCCAGGGGCCAATCTGGGAAACAGAGCGTTGTAGTCCGCGTTCGGAGTGGTCACGATGACGGATTTAGGCGCCGTCTCGCCGAAAACGATGCGTTCGACCAGGGGCAGCCTGTCCTCGTCGAGATGCTCGATGACCTCGACCAGCACGGCGACGTCGGCTGCCGCCCAGCGGCCGTCCCGGTATGTCAGAGATCCGTGCAGCAGCGTAACCCGGCCCTCCGGCGGCCCGCCAAACTCGTTCAGCTTGAGACGCTTTGCAGCCCATTCCAGTTCGCGTGCCGCTGGATCCAACCCGAACAGCTTATGGACCCATCGCTCGCGCACGAGCCGATAAAGTAGCTTGCCTTCGCCGCATCCCAGGTCCGCAACCGTGGTTGCACCCGTTGCCTGGATGGCTCGGACAACAGCTTCCATGCGCAGATCGTTGAGCCGGATCGGCGTCTCCAGCGCTTCCTCAGGTGTGACACGCAGTTCGGGCGGCAAAGTCTCCCTGGCCGTTTCAGGAACCAGTCGTTCCAGAGCGATGCGGGCCAAGGCACCGCGGTTGCGCAAGTATCGGCGAACTATCAGGTCCTTGGCGGGATGTTTTTCCAGCCAGCCCTCTCCCTTGGACAGCAGCTTGTCGACCTCTGCTTCGCCGACCCAATAATGCTTGGCATCGTCCATCACCGGGATCAGTACGTAGAGGTGGTTCAACAAGGCGCTGAGCCGGCCCGTGCCGGTCAGCTTCAGATGGCCGTACCGGGACTCGCCTGCACCAGACCCGATTCCCTCGATTGGCGTCAGATCGACTGTCCAGCCCAAGGGTTCGAACAGGCTTCGAACCAGAGCCTCACCGCCGCGCATCGGCAGTGGAGTCACGACTGCCTCCAGCGGCAGTTCGCCGCTAGCCAGTTCCTGGCGCTCCTTTGACATTCCGGTCATCGCCGTCCGCAGCATTTTGTTTAGCGCCACGGACAGGAAAGACGATGCCGCGTAAGGCCGGTCGTTCACATATTGGTCCAGCAAGCCTTCCGCCCGCCCCTTGCCGCGCACTAGCCCTATCGGGTCGACATCGAGCAGGAGTGCTGCCTCGCAACGCTCTTCGGTCGCTTCGGGATAGAATAGCCACCCTTTGCCAAAGGAGAGGTCGGTCTCGTGCAAACGATCGGGATGCTTGTGCAGCAGGAAACCGAGATCGGTGGCCGGACGGTGCGTTGTGGCAACGGACAGGAACATCCGCGACCGATAGCGCAGACAAGCGGAATAACCAATGGCAGTTGTTGGCCCACCACAATAGGTTGTCGCCAACGACAGCAAGGGCAGGCACCGAGCGCCTGCCCTTGTTCAATTCAAACGATGCTGGCTTTACGCCGCGGCGGCGACGCGCTCGGCGCTTCCGGTCGCGGCCACAATGGCGTCGACCTTGGTCGAGGCCTTGGCCAGCGCTGCTGCTACCGCATCGGCGCCCATGCCGACTCCTTCGATGCGGATGACCTCGACATCGGTCATGCCGAGAAAGCCGAGCACGCTGCGCAGGTAGGGAATGGCGTGATCGAACTGCACGGCTGCACCTTCGGAATAGATACCGCCCGAAGCCAGCACGATATAGACCTTCTTGCCGGTGACGAGGCCTTTCGGGCCAGCATCGCTATAAGCAAAGGTTTTGCCGGAGCGGGCGACGTGGTCGACCCAGGATTTCAGCGTCGACGAGATGTTGAAGTTGATGAAGCCGGTGGCGAGAATGACGGTGTCGGCCGCAAACAGCTCGTCCAGTACAGTATCGGAAACGCCGACGACCTCAGCCTGGCGCCGGGTGCGCGCTTCGGCCGGCGTATAGATGCCGGTCGAATAGTCGGGGTCGATATGCGGCAGCGGGTTGGCGACGAGGTCGCGGGCGACAAGCTTGGCCGAAGGATCGGCGGCAAGCAGTTTGTCGGCGAGTTCGTTGGCGACGCGGGTCGAGTGCGAGGCGGCGCCGCGTGGGCTGGATGTGACAAGAAGGATGGACATGGTGACTCTCCAGGGTTGGATTAAAATCTCCCGGCAAATATGTGTGCGCAGACCCATTTGAAAAACTGGTATATTTTGTATATGATCCATCTAAATTGTGGATTGAAAGATGCAGCCCAACCCGACGCTTGACCAACTGCAGATCCTGGTTGCGGTGGCCGACACCGGTTCCTTCTCGGCTGCCGGCCGTAAGCTCAACCGCGCGCAGTCGGTCATCAGCTACGCCATTGCCAACCTCGAAGCGCAGCTTGGGCTGAAGCTGTTTGAGCGTGAGGGCACGCGTGAGCCGCAACTGACCGATGTCGGCAAGGCGACGCTGGAAGATGCGCGGCGCATGGTCGGCGTGCTGCAACGCATCCGCTCGCGTATCGACGGATATCGGCAGGGATTGGAGGCGGAAGTTGCGCTGTCGGTCGACGTGACGCTACCGTCGCCGGTGCTGGTTCGGGTGCTAAAGGCATTCGAGGTGCAGTTTCCGGCCGTGACACTGCGTCTGCATATCGGCTCGCTTGGCCTTATCCTCGATCATGTTGTCGGCGGACAGGCCGATCTCGGCATCGGAGGGCTTCTGGGCGAGGCGGACGTGAATCTGCTGCGCATCGGTTTCTTCTCCCTGGTGCCGGCCGCAGCGCCTGATCACCCGCTGGCGCTGCTGCCCAGACCAGTGGCGCTGGAGGATGTCCGCGAACACATCCAACTGGTCGTCTCGGACCAGTCCGAGCGTACGCGCGGGCGCGACTATGGCGTCTTCGCCTACCGCACTTGGCGGCTGACGGATGTGCGCACCAAGCACGTGCTGATGCGCGAGGGGCTGGGCTGGGGCGGGCTGCCGCGATGGCTGATTGCCGATGATCTGGCGAACGGCCGGCTCGTCGAACTCGATCTCGAGCCTTACAGCGAAGTCCGCTCGCCGCTTTATGCCATGCACCGCGCCGATCGCAGCCCGAAACCGGCGGCCGCCTGGCTGATCGATCAGTTCAAGCGCCAGCTTGGTTGTTTCAACGAATTCGAGCCGGGTGAGGTGCCTAAGGAGGAGCCGGAGACAGACCGTCGATCAGCGCGATGAGAACGGCGCGATAGTCTTCGATCGATGCTCCAGCTTCAATGGCGAGCGCTGCGCGGTCGAAGGCAGCGGCGAGCAAAGCGGTCAGTGCTTCCACAGGCAATCTCGTCATAGAGTGCGAGCGCATCGCGGCAACAAGGCCCTCACGCAGCGAACGGTTGCCATGGCGATTGTCGATCGCATCCATGGCGGCGCGGCCGAGCACGGCGGGGCCATCAAGCAGCAAGAGCCGAGTTCGGCCGGGGGCGCGCATGGCAGCCAGATAGGCATCCGAGCCGGCAATCAGCGCATCGCGGGCAAATAGCGAAGGCGGCGACGCGCGTTCGATCTCTTCCGCCACGGCTTGCGCCTCCTGTTCGACCACAGCGGCAAACAGCGCCTGCTTGTCTGCAAAGTGATGATAAAGCGCGCCGCGCGTTACGCCGGCAGCGGCGACGATCTCGGGTGTGCTGGTCTCGGCATAGGATTTTTCGGTGAACAGTTTTCGCGCCGCGGCGATGAGCTCGGCGCGTGTCGCTTCGGTGCGATCACGGTTGGAGCGGCGAGCGGATCGCTGTTGCATACATTCAGCCTGTATGTTAGTTACATTTACATGCAGATTGTATGTTGTTCGCCGGGAGAAGGAAAGATGAGGACGACGAGCTATTATCCGGTGCTGATGACGGGCGATGTTGCCGGCACTGCAGCCTTTTATGTCGCGCATTTCGGCTTCAAGCCGCTGTTCGAGGCCGACTGGTACATCCATCTGCGCTCAGCCGAAGATCGCCGCGTCAACCTCGGCATCGTCCAGGGCGATCATGAGACGATCCCGGAGGAGGGGCGGGGCCGCGCGTCTGGCGTGCTGATCAATTTCGAGGTCAGGGACCCGGATGCCGTCTATGAGCGGATCACCGCCGCCGGCCTGCCGATCCTGCTAACGCTGCGCGACGAACCCTTCGGCCAGCGCCATTTCATCACCAAGGATCCCAACGGCGTGCTGATCGACGTGATCAGGCCGATCCCGCCGAGCCCGGAATTCCTGGCGCAATATGCGCAGGTGCTGCAGCGAGCTAGCTTGCCCTCGCCAACGGCATCACCGTGACCTGGGCAATGCCGGAGCGGCGCACCACCGTGCACAGTGTCTCGCGGCCGATGCGCTCGGCGTCGAGCATGCGCACAAGATCGTCGACGCCGGTGACCGGGCGGCCGTCGATGGCGGCAATAATGTCGCCTTCCCTGAGGCCGGCCTTGTCCGCCGGGCTGTTCTTCTCGACGCTGCGCAGGCGCACCGCCGTGCTGCTCGACACTTGCGACAAGAGTGCTGCGCGGCGCGGCAGGTTGGTGGTGTCGGCGGAAACGCCGATGAAGGCGCGGCGCACGCGGCCGAAGCGGATGATCTCCGAGATGACGAAATTGGCGGTGTTGGAGGCAACCGCGAACGCGATGCCTTGCGCTCCGTGGATCATCGCGGTGTTGACGCCGATCACCTCGCCGGCCGAGGACACCAGCGGTCCGCCGGAATTGCCGGGGTTGAGCGCGGCGTCAGTCTGGATGACGTCGTCGATCAGCCGGCCGGTGGAGGCACGCATCGAGCGGCCGAGCGCCGAGACGACGCCGGTGGTGACGGTCCATTCGAAGCCGAGCGGGTTGCCGATGGCAATTGCAATCTGGCCGCGCCTCAAACGCTTGGAATCGCCAAGCGGCGCAACGTCGGCAAAGTTGCCGTCGGCGCGCACCAGCGCAATGTCGGTGTCGGGGTCGCGGCCGAGCACGCGGCCTTCCCTGGAGGCGCCGTCCGGCATCGACACGCGCACACTGCGCGCATCGCCGACGACGTGGAAGTTGGTGACGACCAGCCCGTCCGGCGTGATGACGAAGCCTGAGCCATGGCCGCCCGGGCCACCGACACGCTCGATGCGGCAGACGGCGGGCCCGATGCGGTCGACGGCATCGGCGACCGTCGCCGAATAGGCATCGAGAAGGGCATCGTCATATTGCAATTGCTGGGCGGGCAGGGCCATCTGCGGGGCTCCGTAGCTTTTGGAACAAGATGAACAATGCCTATATGTGCGGAGCGGCCGGACCGGCCGCGACCTGACCAGATGGCCAGTCAAACGCCCAACTAGCCGTCAGGCGAGTATCCGCCAACGCCCTGCCGGGCGATATCTGGGTCACGAGGAACCCAGGAGACAAATCATGAGCGATTTCAATCTGAGCACATTTTCCGACGCCATTGCCGACATCGCCGCAGCCGCGGCTCCAGCGACGGCCAGCTTCGCGACGCACCACCACCGCACGTCTACCGCTTTCCACTGGCAGGACGGCTATTTCGTCACTGCCGAGGAGGCGGTCGAGGCCGGCGAGGAGATCGAGCTGACGTTTCCTTCGGGCGAAACCGTCAAGGCCGAGCTGGTCGGCCGCGACCCGTCCACCGGCACGGCCGTTTTGAAACCCACCGGCGCACCAAGCGTGCCGTCCCTGGTGAAGGCGGATGCAGTGCGGCCGGGCAATCTGGCGATCGTCGCGGGCAATAGCGACGGCACCTCGCTCGCTACCTTCGGCACGGTCGGCGAGGTCGGCCCGGCCTGGCGTTCAATGCGCGGCGGCACGATCGACCGGCGCATCAACCTTGCCGTCAATGCCGGCGGCCGTTTCGAGGGCGGCCCTGTGCTCGACGCCAAGGGCGGACTGATCGGCATGCTGCTGTTCGGGCCACGCCGGCGGGCGCTGGTCATGCCTTACGAAACGATCGAGCGGGCAGTCACGACGCTGCGCGAGAAGGGTCATGTGGCGAGGGGCTATCTTGGTGCCGGCCTGCATCCGGTCCGCAATGGTGATACACAGGGCGCCATGGTGATGAGCCTTGACGATAGCGGCCCGGCGAAAGCCGCCGGTCTCAGTCTCGGCGACATCATCGTATCGTGGAACGCAGAGACGGTGCATGGCCCGCGCGAGCTGATCCGCAAGCTCGGGCCGGACAGCGCCGGTGCCTTGGTGACACTCGGCGTGGTGCGCGGCGGCGAGAACCGTGAGGTCTCACTGACCATCGGTGAAAAACCACTGAGCTGAGGGATAGATGGTAAGCGGTGAGGTCGCTGGCAGACGGCTGACGGTGCTGATCGTGCTCGGTGACGTCGAGCGCGCGCGAAGTCTGTCCGCGGCTCTCGCTGCGACCGATGACCTGCAGCCTTTTCTGGCGGGCGAAGTCGACGGGCGTTGGGCGGCGGATGTCGCCATCGTCGATGATCATGGGGTGCAAGGCGGGCTCGTCGACGCCGCTATGCCTCGGGTGCTGCTATCGTCGCGAGCGGCCGGGGAGCGGCCGGCCGATACAGTGTTTGCCGTGCTGCCGGTGGCAGCGGACGACGTGCTGATCGCCGCTGCGGCGCGGCTGGCGGCGGCTGGCTACCGGATTTCGCGTGACAGCCACGCTCTGTCAGACGGGCACGATTTTACCTTTCATGACAGCGACCGGTTCGACGAGGAACCGAGTAACGAGCAAATCGTCCGGCCGACGCTTTCGCCGCGCGAAAGCGAGGTGCTGGCACTGCTCGCCGAAGGCGCGCCCAACAAGGTCATCGCGCGGCGGCTGAACATCTCCGTGCATACGGCGAAATTCCACGTCGCAGCGATCCTGACGAAGCTCGGTGCCGCCAACCGCACCGATGCGATCGCCATCGCCATGCGGCAGGGCCTGGTGCTGGTCTAGCCGTGGATCAAACAGCCGGTTCGATGTCGGTCAGCCGGAAATCGTCACCCTTGAACAGCAACGGCATGGCTTCGATACGTGCCGCAGCATAGGCAATGCAGTCGCCGAAGTTGAGGGCGGCCGGATGCCGGCCCTTGCCATAGCGCAGGAACGCCTGACGAGCGACCGCGGCGTGGTCGGCCGTGAAGGGGATCGTCTCGATCGAGGCGGTGCGCAAAAAAGTTTCGAAGCGATCGATAATCTGGTCCTGCCAGCGGCCGACGAGCACCATTGTCGTTTCAAGCAGTGTCGGTGCCGGAAGCAAACGTCTTTCAGCCTGGGTGATCGCCAAAACGAAGCGGTCGTAGCCCGGCTCCGTGCGTAAAATGGCGACCAGCGCCGAGGAATCGATGATCATCGCGTCGGGATACCCAGTTCGTCATAACCGAGAATTTCATCGTCGCTCATCGCGTCTTTGCGCTCCGGTATTCGTGCAGCTCGTTCCGCAATCGCCATCAGACGTTGAAAAAGGTCACCGGTCTCGTCGCGCGGCACAAGCCGCTCGCGCGCAACTTCGCGCTCGAGGCTTTGACGGATGGCCTCCGTCACCGATACCTGGCGCCGGCGGGCGAGCTCACGTGCCAGTTGCTCGACCGCCATATTCTTGATCGATAAGGCCATTTATATATTCTCCCTTTTCGTATAGAATATATACCAACTTGCCCGACAGATTCAACGCGCGCTCCCGCGAAATCCACGACCCTCCGTAGCGTCACACCACCGCTGCGGGTTAAGGGCGCTTGTATCCGCCGGCGGTGCAGGCAAGGATCGCAAGGAGAAAAGATGGTAGAAAAGAGAGTAGCACAGGGAGGGGCGAGGATGTCGCTCAAGGGAAAGACGCTGTTCATCTCTGGCGGGTCACGCGGCATCGGGCTGGCGATTGCGCTGCGCGCCGCGCGCGACGGCGCCAATGTGACGATCGCGGCCAAGACCGCCGAGCCGCATCCGAAGCTGCCGGGAACGATCTACACAGCGGCGCAAGAGATCGAGCGGGCCGGCGGCAAGGCGCTGCCGGCGCTGTGCGACATCCGCGATGAAGCGCAGGTCGCCGAAGCCGTCGCCAAAACCGTGGAGACGTTCGGCGGCATCGATATCTGCATCAACAATGCCAGCGCCATCCAACTCACCGGCACGCTGGAGACCGACATGAAACGCTACGACCTGATGCACCAGATCAACACGCGCGGTACTTTTCTCGTCTCCAAAATGTGCATTCCACACTTGAGGTTGGCGGAAAATCCTCACATTTTGAATCTGGCGCCGCCGCTCGACATGAAGGCCAAGTGGTTCAAGAACCATGTCGCCTACACGATGGCGAAGTTCGGCATGTCGATGTGCACGCTGGGCATGAGCGCCGAGTTCGCCAGGGATGGCATTGCGGTCAATTCGCTCTGGCCGATCTCGACCATCGACACGGCGGCGGTGCGCAACCTCCTGGGCGGGGCGACGGTGGCGGCGATGAGCCGTTCGCCCGACATCATGGCCGATGCCGCACACGCCATCCTGGTCAGGCCGTCGCGCGGGGCAACCGGTAATTTCTACATCGACGAAGAAGTGCTGCGCGCCGAAGGCGTCAGCGATTTCTCAGCCTATGCGCCGGGCGCGACAGGCCCGCTCGCCGGCGACTTTTTTGTGCCGGACGAGGTGTTCGAGCGGACTGATACCAAAATCAAAGGTATTTACTGACGGAAAGCATCTAGCTGACAGGCGTATCTCTTAAAGACCGGCACAGACGCGTGCTCAGCCTTCGGCTTTCTTGGCTTTGCCAAGACCCATCAGCCGGTCGATATAGGCAAGCATCAGTGCCGACAGAACGAAGGCCAGATGAATGATGGTCAGCCACATCAGCTGGTCGGTCGTGTAGGAGACCGAGTTCAGGAAAACCTGCAAGAGGTGGATCGAGGAGATGGCGACGATTGTCGAGGCGACCTTGACCTTCAGCGAGCCGACATCGATCGTGCCCAGCCAATGCACCTTGCCGTCATTTTCATCGAAGCGGCTTACGAAGTTTTCGTAGCCCGAGATGATCACCATCACCACCAGTGAGGCGACCAGCGCGGCGTCGATGAGGCCGAGGATCTTCAGGATGGTATCGGTGTCGTCGAGCGTGAAGGCCACGGAGACGAACTCGAACAGCTTCTTGCCGAAGGACACGGCATAGATGGCAAGCGCCGCGCCCAGTCCGAGATAGAAGACGACCAGCAGCCAGCGCGAGGCGAGAATGATCGATTCGATGGCGAGTTCGAGGCGCTTCATGCGGCGATTCCGGGCTCCGTTGTCGGAGTGCCGTATTTCGGGCAGGCTGCGGCGGTTTGCAAGGTTCTAAAAAACGAAACCCCGCCGGGGAGGGGAACCGGCGGGGCTCGTGTGTCCCGCTGGAGTCGGGACGGGGCAGGGACGCCCTTTCCAAAATTTGGGATTGGTGACCTCGCGTTTCAAGATTGGTGACCGCGCGATTCAATGGTTGATCGGATCGCGCGGTTCACATTCCGCTTATTGGGCGCTGGCCACCGGCGCCACCAGCGAGGTGATGCGGCGGATGGCGACGCGGCGGTTCTCACGGTTGGGTCCCGACGTGTCTACCTTGAGATACTCCTCGCCATAGCCCTGTGTCGTCAGGTTCTCCGGCGGGATGCCGAAGGCATTGGTCAAGGCTTCGGCGACTGCCTCGGCGCGGCGGTCGGACAATGCAAGGTTCGCTTCCGGCTTGCCGACTGCATCCGTGTGGCCTTCGATCAGGAAGGTCTCGGCCGGGTTTTTCTTCAGCAGCTTGTCCATGGCGTTGGCAACACCCTCCAGCTTCTGGACCTCGGTGTCGGAAATCGAAGCCGAACCGAATTCGAAGTTGAGCGTATCGAGGTCGATGCGGCGGGCAATGTCGCGCACGCGGGCCGAGCGTTTGACCTCGTCGATCGAATAGAGGCGCTGGACCTTCTCCACCGGCGGTCGTTCGAGGAAGGTGTAGTAGTCGTCCGGATCCTCGACCTCTTCGGAATCCAGAATGTATTCCTCTTGCGGGATGGTAAGGCGCATCGGCGGCAGGTCGTCGCCCGGGTCGCGCCAGTCTGCATCATCGTCATAGTTCCGCTCGTCGACATAGCTCAGCACATATTCGCGTCCGTCAGGCGCGATGCGTGAACGCTGGATCACGTCGCCGTAGCGGTTGCGGATGGTGACGATCCGGAAACCGTTGTCACGCTCCACGATTTCCCGGGTGCGATCGCCCGACAGGTCCTCATAATAGACATTCCTGGCGCCGCGGTGCATACGCGGGGCGTCGCTGCTTTCGACGAACGTCTGGTTGTTGAACTGGAGGATGACGCGGTCGCCGAATTCCCTGAGGACATTGGTGCCTTGCGGGCGCCGCCGACGACGAACATCCTCGAAATCGGCTGAGCGCTCGACGCGCTTGCCTTTTTCCTCGGTCACGGGAGCGATCTTTTCAGGTTTGATCTCCTGCTGCGCTGCCCGGTCGTCGGTCGGGGGCGGCCCCTGGTCGACCGGAGCCGGTTTCGAGACTTCCGCCTGGTTGCCGTTCTCCTCGACGGGCTGGTTGCCTTCCTGACCACCCGTTTTGCCGCCATTTTGGCGACCCGCGTTTTGGCCGCCTTGGTCCTTGCCGTGCCTGCGCCTGACATCCTTCTGACTGTCCAGTATGGGCGCCTCGTTCGGGTTGGCCGCGGCTTCGCCCGAAGCAGGGGGCCCACCCTCGGCGGGTGCTGCCTGTTCGCCGGTGGCGGGTTGCTCACCGGTTGCGGGCTGCTGTTCGCCTGTCACCGGCTCTTCCCCAACGGGCTTCTTGCCGCGTTTCTTCGTCTGGTCCTGGGGCTGTTCGGCTTGAGCAGGAGCGGCTTGCTTGTCGGTTGGAAGTGGCTCGGCCTGTGGGAGAGCCGGCGCCGCCTGCTGGTCCTGCTTATTCTTCCTCTTGCGCGGATTGCCCTGCTCGTTGTCGTTTGCAGGGGCAACCTGCTCGGCCGGCTGTTCAGCAGGTGCGGCTTCCTGCTGTTGCTGGTCGCGCTTCTTCCTGCGCTGCTTGAGCTGCTGCTGAACGTCGTTCGCGGGCGCAGCCTGCTCGGCCGGCTGTTCAGCAGGTGCGGCTTCCTGCTGTTGCTGGTCGCGCTTCTTCCTGCGCGGCTTGAGCTGCTGCTGATCGTCGCTCGCGGGCGCAGCTTGCTCGGCCGGCTGTTCAGCAGGTGCGGCTTCCCGCTGTTGCTGGTCGCGCTTCTTCCTGCGCGGCTTGATCTGCTGATCGTCATTCACGGGTGCAGCCTGCTCGGCCGGCTGTTCGGCTTCGATCTGCTGTTGCTGCCTCTTTTTCCTGCGTTGATTGCCCTGCTCCTCTCCGCCCGAGGGCGCGAGTTGTTCGGCGGGCGCGGATTCGGTCTGTTGCTGCTCGCGCTTGTTCCGGCGCGGCTTTTGCTCGGACTCGCCCGATTGTTCGGCGGGTGCTTCGGTTCGCTCCTGCCGTTCGCGCCTCTTGCCGGGCTTCTGTTCCGGCTCCGCCTGCCCGCCTTGGGCACAGGCTTCGGCCGACTCGCCTTCGGCGCAATTCGACTGCGCCGGGATAAGCACTGCGCTGTTCCGAGCGGGGCCGAATGCGGCGCTGCCTTGCAGCGGGAACGCGCCTAACGGCGCGGACGCCATCAACAGGCCAAGCGCCGTGCCTGCCAGAATCCGTGGTTGGCGTTTCATCATAAACACTCCTTGTGGCGTCCCATCCCTGCCCAAACTTTCAGCAACCATGTTTGGTTCCTGTTTGTAGGTCTTAGCGGTGGCACAGGGCGATTGACCGGCGTTTTGAAGGCGACTTCATGTCATTCGTATGGTCTTGGCGTATGGTCCCGGCGTATTGTTCGGACGAGGGTGCATGGGTTGCTGCGCTTGACCTTGACGCCTCCGAGGTCCACATGCCGACGATGGAAAAGCCGTTCTGGAAAACCAAGACGCTGGAGGCGATGACCCCGGCCGAGTGGGAATCGCTCTGCGACGGCTGTGGCAAATGCTGCCTGTCCAAACTCGAAGACGAGGACACCGGAGATATCTACTGGACCAGCGTCGGCTGCCGGCTGTTCGACGCTGGAAGCTGCCGCTGCTCCGATTATACCAACCGGCTGGCGCGTGTTCCGGATTGCGTCGGGCTGACGCCGCAGAATGTGCGCACCATCAGCTGGCTGCCCAAGACCTGCGCTTACCGGTTGGTTGCCGAGGGCCGCGATCTCTATTGGTGGCACAGGCTGGTGTCGGGAAGCGACGAGACTGTGCACGAGGCCGGCATCTCGATGCGCGGCCGGGTCAGCGCCAGCGAGACGGAGCTTGCCGAGCCGGAGGATTATTTCGACCATATGCTTGCAGACGAGCCTTAGGATTTACTCCGGAATCTAGGACCCAGAACCGACAGCAAAACGGACGTTGCCTATCCGCCCATGCCGGTCCACCCTATGTAGGACCGCCGTCCATAGCACCGGTTCCGGAAGCGAGAGACTATCCCGGTTCTGCCGCATGAACCGGAGATGAACGGCCGGTTCGCAAAAAATTCAGACAGGCGGGTGCATTCTCCTCCCATCGGTTCGACGAAAACGGGTGGAAACCCTCAAACAAGGAGAGAAGACAATGTTCAACACCATCAAGACGGCGGCTCTTTCGGCTCTTGTCGGCCTTGGCACGCTTGCTGCCATCCCAGCCCATGCAGACAGTATCTATCTCGGCTTCGGCAACAACCAAGATCCGCGCGTCGGCGTCTATACCGGCGACGAAGATGATGGTTACTATCGCGAACACCGCCGTGAGCGCAACTGGCGCCGCTCCTGTTCGCCCGAGCGTGCCCTCGACAAGGCCGAACGTATGGGCCTGCGCCGCGCCCGCATCGTCGACATCAACCGCCGCACGGTCAAGGTCGCTGGCCGCCAGTACGGCGACCGCGTGGTGATCGTATTCGCCAACGAGCGCGGTTGTCCGATTATCTATCGCTAAGCCCGTCGAAGCTTTGCGGCCGGCGTCTTTCAGCCGGTAAAGTAGCGGAGCCTCTTTCCGCCAGGACGGAAAGGTGCGGCTCGAAAACCCCGGAGGATCGGTCCTCCGGGGTTTTTTATGCGCTGCGATCGACGATCACTTCAGTTCGAAAGTCACCGTCACCTGCGCGGTATAGGAATTCTCGCCGGCCTGCACGGGGACCGATGCGCCGGCCGCATCGAAAGCCTTGGCGTTGATTGGCATCGGCGGCGGTGCGAAATTCTGGTCGGTGATTTCCAGAACCCGGCCGATGCCGACGCCGGCCGCTTCGGCCAGCGTCTTGGCCTTGGCCATGGCATTGGCGACGGCCTTCTTGCGCGCTTCAGTGACGGCTGCCGCCGGATCGTCGTTGGAGAAGGAGATGCCGCCGCCCTGGTTGACGCCGAGCGACACCGCCTTGTCGAGAATGTCGCCGGTCTTGTCGATGTCGCGGATGCGCACCGAAAGCGTGTTGGTCACCTGATAGGCGACAAGTTCGGCCTCCTGGCTGCCGTCGGGCTTGTTGGTGTAGTTATAGCGCGGGTTGATCTGGATGCCCGCGGTCTGCAGGTCGCGCTCCTTGATGCCGGACGATTTCATTGCCGCGATCACCGCGGCCATGGCGTCGTTATTGGCATCGAGCGCGGCACGCGCCGTCTTGGCCTCGCGCATGACGCTGAGCGTCAGCAGAGCCAGATCGGGTGCTATCGCCGCCTCGCCTTCGCCGGTGACGACGATGCGCGGCGGCGGCGGCGAATCGGCGGCGCCGGCGATCGCCGGAAATGCGATTGCGGCGGCAATCGCCAGTGGCAAAATACGTCTGGTCATGAAATCTCCTCGATCTGCGATCCCAAGACTGCCGAGTGTCGAGCGGCTCCAATGGGGGACGTGCAATAGGTTATCAATATGGGCTGATTTGGGCGGTCTCGGCCAGCCCCCTCGGAAAGCCGCTCTGAAAGCCTTGTGCGGTTCAGGGAAAAACACTAATCCAATGCCGTGGGGCCTGTAGCTCAATGGTTAGAGCCGGCGGCTCATAACCGCTTGGTTGGGGGTTCGAGTCCCTCCGGGCCCACCATTGGCTTTTGTGGCCGTTGATTTAATTGGATTTTTTGGCCATTTTTGTCCCACCTCTTTCAACCCCCTCAGAAAGTGGGACAATTTTGTTCTCTTTTCGATCGATAACCAGCAGGTATTTCGCCGCTCTCGCTACCTTCCGGCGACGCGCTTTCTTGATGTAGTGGTCGGGCTGCTGGTACGTAGTCCACCCATATATCGCCTTCAGCTGCTCGTGCGTCGCGCCGTTCTCAGCGGCGATCGTCGCGCCGGCCTTGCGAATTCCATGAGCACTGCAGTGCGGCAGCTCAGCTTGATCACACCACTGGCGCATCTTGTTGCCCAGACCGTTCTCCGAGAACGGGCGACCATACTCATTGACCAGGAAGGTCATCTGGTCGGAAGGCGTGTGCTCAAGTTCCGCCTCTAGTTCGGGCAGAAGCGGGAGCTCCACCAACACCGCATCCTTGTTACGACTGGTCTTCCCAGGCTTAATTCTGATCCACTTCTCCCACTGCTCGGTCTCCTCGTTGTAGACGAGCGTGATGTGCTGTCGACCGAAGATCGCGACGTCGGACAACCGCAGGCCAGTAAACATGAAGATCGAGAGCGCACGTCTGGCTGCGGTACCCAGCGGATGCCGCTTCTCATATTGAACGATCTCCGACACGTCCCATGGGTGCCAGCCGTCGCCGCTCTTTAGCCGTCTGATGCCGCGGGCGGGATTGGAGTCGACGCCCGGAATCTCTGTGTCCTTTGCCCACTCAAACATCGCGCTGATGGCTTTTACGATATTGTTTGCCGCGCCCAGGGCGTCGAGCCTGGTGTCCCTGATCTCCTTAACATGAGACCGTTTCATACCGGCGAATGGCAGAGATCCCTTGGTGGGATACTGAGGATCCGGGTCACCTTCGAGGGGATGAGGTAATTCGCATACGCGCTCCAGAATTGCTCGTCGGCGCGCCATAGTGTCTTGGGTGATTTCCGTGCCGCCCCGACGGTAATACTCCTGGCAAAGCCACACTAACGTGCCTTTCTTCGCTGGCTCGGAAGGCTTGGGGAGGCGCCGGCAAATCTCGGGAAGAGTGCCGGGCCGAACATAAGAGACCTCGGCGCGTGCGCAGCGCAGTTCCTCGAGGAACTCGTCGCTGCCGGTTGGTTCACGGAGCCGGACCTTCTTCCGACCCGGTGCGCGAAAATAGTACCGATCATTGCCGTGGCGATCAGTGTCCTTCACTACGCCCTTAAGATCGATTTTCACGGGCTCATCCGTCATGTTCGTGGTTTTCGATCCCAAGGATTGTCTAGTGGCGGCGAATCTTCGTCAAGCTTTGGTGCTCCTCCGATTTGGCGGTGAGGGAGCTTTCGAAAGGCCAATACAAGTTCCTCGACGTCCCAAACAATGCGCCCCTTGCTCGGCATTCGTGGCTGCGGCATCCGGCCGTCCTGGACCATTTCATCAAAGGTCGTTGAGCTTACGCCGATGAACGTCGCAGCCTGCTCGCGATTGATTCCTACCGGCGGGAGCGAGGGCGGCAAGACGCTCGGGGTGCGTAGCATCGGTTTAGCGCGTTGAAAGCGCGTTTTTGACGCCTGCCTGTCTTCCTATGTACCTGTCCGAATATTGCAGACGCTCAATCATGTCCTGGCCCTGTGCTTGCAGGCTCACCCTAGGTCTCCAGACCTAGGATCGCTCAAGACACCGGACTCTTTTCCAGCCTTTGTGTACGATGATGGGTATCTTAATGCGCTCGAGGCCAAGAACTGAATGGTCGGCGACTTGGAAGGGCAAAATGACCGCGGAACCACGAATCTGAGTCAGAGGCGGAATCCAACTGAGGAAAGCATGGCTGTGTTTTCAGACGGTTATGACTCTCATGCATGCGTAACAACCAACAAGAATACAAACAAAATATTTCTGTGGATTACTTTCATTCCTCATGGAATGCGCGACTGATTTGGTCCGACAGCGGCTTCACAAAATAAGAAAGCGCCGTACGCTCGCCCGTCTGGATCATCGCTTCGGCCGGCATGCCGGGCACGAGCGTCAGGTCCTTGAGCTTCGTCAGTTCCGCATGCGGAACCGACAGACGCACCAGGTAATACGAAACGCCGTTTTTTTCGTCCGTCGCCAGATCGGCTGCGATCCGGCTGACATATCCGTTCAATACCGGCGTGGTCCTCAGATTGAAGGCTGACATCCGCAGCACGGCCTTGTGACCAAGCTGGATTTGGTCGATGTCCTTCGGGGTGATTCGTGCTTCAAGCGCAAGATCGTCGCCTTCCGGCACGATTAGCATAATCGGATCGGCGGGCGTGATCACTCCTCCGACCGTATGAACTGCGAGTTGTTGAATGGCGCCTGACTGCGGCGCGACAATATCGATCCGTCGCAGTTCCTGTTCAGCCGCCATCTTGCGCTCAACATACTCCCCAACCTGCGCCTGAACCTCTCTGAGCTCCTGGCCGACTTCCGTCTTGAAATCCGGATCGATCTGCAGGATCTGGAGGCGCGTTTCGGCTATGCGGGCTGCCGTCTGTGCCTGATGTGCAATCTTCTCACCGCGTTCGCCGCCGAAAGTGGCAACCTGCGTCTTCAGGCTGTTTAAGCGTTGGTCCGAGACAATGCCTTGGTCGCGCAGCCCACTCAGGGCAGCAATTTCCTTTTGGAGAATCTCGGTGCTTTTCTCAGAAGCGATTTCCTGCGCCTTGAGCCCCTCGATCTCGTGCTCATATTGAGTGATGCGTTCCGCTAGCTGCGCCTGCCTTCCGTCGCGGGATTGTCTGCGGAATTCGAACAGCCGCGTCTCGCCATGTACTGCCGAAGCTACGTCCGGAACATCTCTGCGGGCGAGCAGCCAGTCCGGGAAGGCGATCTCCGCCAGATCGTCACGCTCAGCTTCGAGTCGTGCCAGGTTGGCGGCCAGCTCATCGAGCCGCTTGGTGACTACAGCGAGAGTGGCGCGCGTCTGGGTGGCGTCGAGCCGCATGAGGATGTCGCCGGCTTTTACTTTATCACCTTCGCTCACCAGGATTTCTCCCACCACCCCGCCGGTCGGGTGCTGCACCTTCTTCACATAGGAATCGACGACAAAGTGTCCGGACGCGACAACCGCACCGGAGAGATTCGTGAAGGCCGCCCAGGCTCCGGCTCCTCCAACAAAGATCACGCTCGCCAGAAGGCCCGCCACCAGGTGCCGGCGAATGGAGCTGGAAACGTCATTATTCTGATGAATGCCGGCCACCGGGATCCTCCATGTCAGCGCGCTCTCCCACGTTATCCTGTGTAGACTCGATGGCCTTGACGCCAGCGCCTGGTGCCATCGCTGCCCTCTTCAAGACTTTGGAAAGCGCTTCATCACGCGCACCGAATGCTCGCTGCCGTCCACCTTCCATGACCAACACAAAATCCACGGCGCGGATGGCGCTCGGCCGATGGGCGACGACAACCGCAATGCCCTTGCGCCCGCGCACGGAGGCGATCGCCTTGACGACCGCAGCCTCACCTTCCGCATCGAGATTGGCATTGGGTTCATCCAGCACAACAAGGAAAGGGTCTCGATAAAGAGCACGGGCAAGACCGATACGCTGGCGCTGCCCGGCGGAAAGTGCCGATCCGGCCTCACCAATCGGAGTTTCGTAGCCGTGCTCAAATCGGAGGATCAGTTCGTGCGTGCCCGCTGCTTTCGCCGCGGTGACAATAGCCTCAGGGTCAGGATTATCTTCAAAACGAGCGATGTTTTCGGCAATGGTGCCGTCGAACAGTTCAACACCTTGCGGCAAATAGCCGATATGACGGCCTAGCGCTTCCGGGTCCCATTGATCGAGGCTTGCGCTGTCGATGCGAACCTTTCCGGCGACCGGCGTCCATGCGCCGACGATGGCGCGCGAGAGTGTCGACTTGCCCGAACCCGATGCACCGATGATCCCGAGTGCGCTTCCCGCCTGAACGGCAAACGCAAGGCCGGTCACGGTCGGCTTCCTTTCGCCGGGCGGAACGATTGTCACGCCTTCGACGCGGAGTTCGCGTTCAGGTGCAGGCATTGGCATAACAGGAGCGGTTTCAGGAACCTTTCCCAGGAGGTCCTCCAGCCGCGCCCAACCCTGGCGCGCCATGAGGAAGGGTTTCCAGCTTGAAATGGCCAGATCGACCGGAGCCAGCGCACGCCCCATCATGATCGAACTGGCAATCATGACCCCGGCCGTAGCCTCCTGCCTGATGACAAGGTACGCGCCGACGGCAAGAATGGCCGATTGCAGCAGCACGCGCAACGACTTTGCAATGCCACCCAGCCCACCTGCCACGTCCCCAGCTTTCCGGTTGGCGGCCAGATACTCGGCATTGGCCTTGTGCCATCGGGCAGCGATCCGCTTTGCGAGACCGAGAGCTTGCACGACCTCGGCATTGCGGCGCGCTGCTTCCAGTAGACCATTGCGTACCATGTTGTGGTCAATGGTATCGCGTATCGGCCGTTGCGAGAGAGTGTTGGTAAGAAGTGTCAGAGATGTGAGACCGATCGCCCCGATAAGTGCCGTCATGCCGATCCAGAAATGAAGGAGGAAGCAAATGGCAAGATAAAGCAGCATCCATGGCAGATCGAAGAACGCTGTCGGACCGTTTCCACCTAAGAATCCGCGAATATTGTCGAGGTCGCGAAGCGGCTGCAAGCCGTCGCCCGGCATGCGCGTTAAAAGCGGAAGGCGAACGATCGCATCGTGAACGCGTCCGGAAAACTGTTCATCGAAACGCTCGCCAATCCGCAGCAGCACGCGGGCGCGCAAAACGTCGAGCAGGCATTGGAACGCATAAAGCCCTGCAGCAAGCACGACGAGCCCCACTAGCGTCGATACGCTGCCACTTGCCAGAACGCGGTCGTAGACCTGAAGCATGAACAGCGGCGAGATCAGCGCAAGCACGTTGACCACGCCGCTGATCAACAGAATTCCCCAAATAGCGGAAGTCAGAGGGAAAGGTCTCAAAGCTGAATCCTTCAAGGAATGGTTACTCACGTAGGTCTCCGTGAGGATCTGGCGACCCAGCTCCCTATATTGCTCCCCGAGCGGCAACCGACTCGCTGATTCAGGATCAGTGCTCCCGCCGAATATGTTTGGCTTGGCATCTAATGGAGCGGGTCAACAACAACACCGTCCGGCTGAAGGTTTGGAAGGGCAACGTCATCGTGGCCGGCCGCAAGGGCCCGAACAGGCTTCCGCCTCCACGCGTTCAGGGAGATTCCGGTGTACGACCAGCGCGACGTGCAGGGCTTCGTCAAGCTGTACACGCTGCGACTGCTCCCGGGCGCCCCGGCCCATCGCAAGTAGCGGAAACGGAAGCGCCCGCCCCCGGGGGGCGGGGCGCTGTTCCGTATGGGTTTTCTGGATCAAACGAAGGTGAAGTCCGACGCGGTCAGGCCTAGGTCGGCCACGGTGACCACACCGCCCAGGTGGACGAATTCATGCGCGTTGTTGTCGGCGGTGACATAGGCCAGAGTTGCGACTCTGTCGGTGTAGCTGCTTTGGTAGACAATGATGTCGCCGGCGTGCTCGCCGGAGATCGCACTCGCGGCTTCAGAAGCAGAGTTGAAAGATTCGCCAGTGATTACCACGACGTGTTCGCCGTTCGCACCTGAGGCCGCACCACTGTAGAAGCTGCTCACCGGGTAGCCGGACTGTATGCTGGCGTTGTTGACGAAGTTCGCGCCAAAACCGTCATTGTAGAGGCCCACCGCATCGAAGGCGAACTTGTCCTCCGCCGGGTTGAAATCGGTGATAGTGGTAATGTCCGACTTCGACCCGACAACCCCAGGCACCGGATTGTGGAACTGGAACACGAACGTGTCACTGTCGGTGCCCCCGGTCAACGTGTCCTGGCCGTCACCCACGTAGAGGACATCCTGGCCGGGACCGCCGCTGAGCCTGTCATTGTCCTCACCGGAGACGCGCGGGTTGAAGCGGCCGTTGTCGCCGGAGAGATCGTCCCAGCCATCTCCGCCGAAGATGCGGTCGTTACCCTTGCCGCCGATGAGTCGGTCACTGTCCGGGCCACCCGAGATCTCGTCGTTGCCGCCGCGACCGTCAATCCAGTCACCGCCCTGGAAACCCTCCATCCAATCGTCAAGCTCGGTGCCGATGAGTGTTTCGGCACCCGGGCCACCCTCGATAATCTTTGCCATCGAAAATACTCCTAATGATGCACCCTGCCTGACGCGTTCATATTGCTCATCGGATAATTAGAGAAATCGATTGCTTGGATAGACACACATTTACGAAATGGATGCATTCACGTTCACTTCGCCCTTCTGCTGAGCAGTTGCGGGCTCGCTGGCGGCGGGGACGCTGGTCGCCCAAGCAATCGATGAAGATTCGACACTCAAACCGGGACTAGGACGAACTTCGTAACGGGGCCGTCCTGGTTGGGCCCCAAACTTCTCTCTGTTTGCTCGACGCCGGCATACCCGCACCGTGAGCGCTGGACGAGGACAAGTTCCGCTGGCGGAGAACGGCGTGATCGGCTTGCCGCGCCGAAACTGATGGCGCTCGTCGAAGGCATGGACTGGACACGCGTTCGAGCCGAACGGCGACGGCGTCCGGCCGGAAGGCGGTGGCGAAGTGACTCAGGCGCAAAAGGCGGGCTTCAGGCCGTGCACAATAAGCTTCTGTCGGCGTCATGATGAGAAGCGCTTCGGCCCGTCCCCACGAAATCGATACGCTCAAGGCGATGTTCGTCGCCATGGCGGCGGAGAAGGCCGAACCGCAACAACTCCGGAGCGAAACACTCAAGGCCGAGATCGTCCGGATGGCGACACTCAACGAGCGTGCCCAGGTGAGGATCGCCGACCTTCATGGGATCGTCAAGCAGCTGGAGCGCGCCGCTTCGGTCGCAGCTCCGAGAAGCTCGAACGTGCCTAGCAGGCCTTCGCCTTCGAAATCCAGACCGGGCTCGGCGCGATTGAGTCCGAGCTCGAGGCCGCAAGACCGACAGGCGAGCCGCGACGTGCTGCGCGACCGCGCAAGGCGTTCCCGGCGCATCTGGAGCGGGTCGAGATCGTCATCCAGCCCGAGCCATGGGGGAAGAAGCGCTCCCGCAGCCAATCGTCCAGTCCGTCAAACGCGGTCGGCCGCACAGGCTTGCGAAACGGAACAGTCCCGCCCTCGCTTAGATACCGAGGCACCGTGTTGCGAGCGCACCCGAATTCGTTCGCCCGTCGGTTCCCCAGCCAAGCTCATGCAGCGGCAGCATCGCTGCCACCTCTTCAGGCTGAAGGATCTGCTCTCCCTGCATCGTTCTCGACAATGCAGGAATCGCCCAATCCCAATCGCCATCCATGCCTCCTCTCATAACGGAGGGGTCGTCGGCCGACAACTGAGACGTCCGGTGCTCTTAGGCGGGGTAATCATACGAGATGCCTCCTGCAACATCATTTCCCGCATCCATAGGCTTGCCGGATCATTATTGTGAAGCGCAGGCCATTGGACGGCCTCCGTGAATGCGGCAGGAAGTGGCGGCGGAAGTTCGACAATCCGCAGGGGTGTTAATTTTGCGAAATGCTGCGCCAGCCGTAAGGGCATTGTCCCAATGCGGTTGGTGCCTGATAGAAGGGGCGGGATCATGCTAAAGCCCTGTACGACGACCTCGATACGTCTCTCGAAACCGTTCTCGAGCAAATACCATTCCTCGATGGAGGGCTGCCGGGTGTCCCCGAATTTAAGCACAACCTGCCCCATCGACAAGTATCGGTCGAATGTAAGTGGCTCTGACAGCTGCTTGTTCGTGCCGCAGCCTACGCATACGAGCATATCTTCGAACAGGGCTGCGCGAGGATGTTTCGACATGAACACTTCGGGCATAATCAGAAAATCAACGTCGCCGCGCCGGAGAAGCTCCTCGGGGTCGTCGGAAATAAGCAGACATTCGAAGCGGACGGCGGGAGCTTCCCGCGCAGCACGCTTTACGATCTTCTTAAAAAATACGAGCGTGAGGTAATCGGAAAGGATGATGCGGAAGCGACGATCCGATCGGGCCGGGTTAAAGGCGTCCCAGGAAATAATCGACAGCTGGATGTGCAGCAATGCGTCCCGGACTGCTGTGGCGAGCCCCTCCGCGCGCGGTGTCAAAATGAGTTCGCGGCCGTTCATCGTAAATAGCTCATCGCTGAAATAGGCGCGTAACCGACCGACGGCGGCGCTCATGGCCGGCTGACTCAGGTTAATACTGCGGGCCGCGGCGGTGACTTTACGCTCCCTGATCAAAGCGTCCAGCACAACCAGGAGATTTAGATCGAGTCCCTTAAAACGCATGTATTGACCTATCCGACGCGTGGATGGGTATCGCCCAAAGAATCAATTTTACGAATGGTGAGTAGCGTCAACGCATCAGCCGACGACGAAATAGAGCAACCGATAGGAAGAACGGCAAAACCGTGTATATGCAAAGCGCGCCGATATGCAGGCCCATGCTGCCGGCCGGACGGCCAAGCATCGCCGGACGAATGAGGTCAATTGCATGTGCGAGCGGCAACAAGGAGGCGACGTCCTGAAAAGTGCCGGGCAATTGGTTGACCGGAAACATCGCGCCGCAAAGGAACAGCATGGGTGTTATAACAAGCGTATTATAAAATATGAAATATTCATAACTGGGCGCAAGCGCCGTGACGACCATCGCTAGACTCGCGAAGGCGAGGCCACTGAGAGCGATGACTGGCAGCAAGCAGAGGATGGATGGCCACGATGTGTAGCCGAGCGTGGTGGCAACAACAGTGATTGCTGTGCCCGCCATCAGGGCCTTGGTGGCTGCCCACGCCAATTCGCCGAGTAAGATATCGCCAAGCGTCAGCTGAGTGCATAACATTCCTTCCCAGGTGCGCTGGTTGTCCATGCGGCCGAAACTCCCGTAAACCGTTTCAGCAGTCGCCGATGCCATCGCGCTTGTGGCAACCATGCCAGCCGCGAGAAACGCAATGTACGACGTGCCCTCAATAGGACCTATCATTGTTCCGATGCCAAAGCCGAGACCGAACAGATAGATCATCGGATCGGCGAGGTTGCCGAGAACCGATGCAAGCCCGATTTTCTTCCATCCAAGATAGTTGCGGCGCCAAACCGCGACCCAATTCCACGCATTGGCGGGCATGGCCGCCGCATAACGTTCGCCCATTGTTCAGTCCTCCATCTCGCGCCCGGTTAGCCGCAAGAACACATCCTCGAGATTGGGGGGACGCTGCAGAAGGCGCAGACCCGCGCGCCCGCGTAGCTGCACCAGCACCTGCTCCGGATCGGGTGCATAGCAAAAAAGCGTCTCACCGCTCACCTCGATGCGCTGTGCGTACGGCCGGATCAGCGCACCCAGTTCATGCGGATTGCCGCCGTAGACCTCGACCACGTCACAGCCGATCTGCTCGTCAATGAGTGCGGACGGGCGGCCTTCGGCGATCTTGCGCCCCTCCTCCATAACGCACAGCCGATCGCACAGCCGCTCGGCCTCTTCCATGAAATGGGTAGTCAAAAGAATAGTCTTGCCCCGCGCCAGCAGCGATCGCAGCCGTTCCCAGATCAGGTGGCGGGCCTGCGGATCGAGGCCGGTGGTCGGCTCGTCCATCACCAGCAAGTGCGGGTCATTGATCAGCGCACGCGCGAGCGTCAGGCGCCGCTTCATGCCGCCGGACAGTTCGGCGACGCGCGCATCCGCTTTGTTCTCGAGGCGGGCGAACTCAAGCAGCGATGGTATGACCGCTTCGATCTGGCGTCTGCTCATCCGGAAGTAGCGCCCGAACACCAACAGGTTCTCGCGTACAGTGAACGCGGTATCAAGATTGTCGAACTGCGGGACCACGCCGATGCGCATACGTGCCAAACGCGCGCGCGCCGGCACTGGAGCGCCGAGCACAGTAATCTTCCCCGCATCAGGCGATGTCATGCCGAGGACCATACGCGCAATCGTGCTTTTGCCCGCACCGTTCGGTCCCAGGAGCCCGAAGCATTCCCCCGCCGCAACGCGGAACGACAGTCTGTCGACAACGAGCTTGTCATAAGTTTTGCTTACGTCAGTAAGATCGATCGCTACCATGGACATGGGTTCATTTTACCGAGAGGGACGCCAAGACTGGCGGTTGCTTGGTTGCCTGCCGGACCTGAAACTGTGACTCGTCTTCGCCATCCCAGCCGTCGATAACGAACTGATCGACATCACAAGGATTTAGCCCCTGTTCCGCCAAAGCGGCGACAATTGCGTCGAGATTATCGATGGTTTGATAACGCGGATTGTTGTGCCGCTTTTCCTGCTCAACGCAGAAGACGAGCCGTCCATCCTCGACAAGGGCGATCGCCCCATCATGGGTCAGCTTGGTACCACAGATGCGCATAGTGTCTCCACGTTAACGGCGATAGATTCGATTGATCAGGAAGCGGAAAGCGGGTTCCGGAAACGGACGAGCAAGCAGTCTTCGTTGACCGACTCGCCCCGACACTCAAGACGCTCTACCTCGATCAACGTTTCGTTCAGCATGGCGATGACCGGCTCAGCACCAGCGGCGTGACCCCAGCGACGGCAATTAGCATCCCTTGCCGATCCGAAGATCAGATGCCCGCCTGGCGCAAGCACCCGCACCAGGTTTTTGACGGCCGCGCGCATCTCGGCTATGTCTTCGAGGTAGTATAGGACCTCCGCCACAACGATCAGGTCAAACAACTCGTCGGTCGAAAACTGTTGAACATCGGAGACTATCCAGTTGATGCGCGACGGCTCCTTTATCCGTTGACGTGCTCGAGCAATCGCTTGCGCCACGACATCGATGACGGTGAGCCCTTGGCAGTTGGGAGCTAATTTTTCCGTGAATGCGCCGGCAGCGCACCCGACTTCGAGGGCATTTGTAATGGAGCCTTGGGCAAGCGCCAGCTGGAGCATTTGCGTGTGGCGCTCCCGCTCGAACGGATTGCCGTCGAGGCGCCACGGATCGTCTGCGGCCAATTCCCGATCGAGCAACTGATGATTCATGTTCTGGGTCAAACTCGTCCACCTCTCGTCCACCTAGGTAATTAGCGATCACTCGTCGCCGCAGATGTTGCTCGACAGCGCTAATCCCGAAGAATCCGCGCAAGATTGAGCCTGCGAAGCGGAGCCGCATGCGGTGAGAATTCTGCCCTGCTTGATCCAGTGATCGGAGTTTGGGTGGGGGCCTGTTTTCCCCCAGTGTTCGATGTAGGGACAGCAGAGCTTCGCGACAGCCAATCGCTATTGCTCAATGTACACAGCGCGTAGGCCTTCAAGGGAAGTAAGAGAAAGATGTTGATGAACGTGTGCAGGGAAAAGCCCAGAAATCGAAACTGTCGAGCACGAAATGCTACCACGCTGCATCGGAGCATGGTCATGGACACAATCATCAGTCCTGTCCACCAAGGCACAGTGCCTGTCAGTGCGAAATGTGCGAGGCCCGTTAGTACCGATAGGGCGAGGAGTAGCGGCCCGAGATTCTGTCCGACCACGTCCAACGTGAGATAGCTATTGAGGCCGGGCAGCAAGCGCAGCCCAAGCAGCGTGTCCCGGAATGTGCTTCGTGCCCAACGGAGTTGTTGGCGCAGATACGGTCCGAGTCTGTTCGGAACGACTGTGGCCGCGATGGCGCCCGGAACGTACTCGGTTCGAAAGCCTGCTTTCAGCATGAGGATAGTGAGATGGCGATCCTCCCCGAAGTCGCTTGGCTTGCCCCGAAAAAATTGCGACTCGTACTGGTCCAGTAACAAAAGGAGCGCAGACCGGCGGTACATGGCACATGGGCCGCAACAGCACATAACGGCACCGAAGCGAGCCTGTGCCGCGCGCTCCTCGTTGCAAGCCAGCCAGTACTCCATGTCTATCAGCCTTGTCAGCCAGCTCTCGCTCCGGTTACTGGCAATCAACTGACCCATGACTGCGCCGACCGCTGGATCTCGCATCTTCGGTACAAGCTTGGTGATGACGTCGGGCGCGAGTATCGTGTCTGAATCAACGTTAAGCACCAAATCCCCGGATGAGCGGCGTATCGCGGCGATCTGCGCCTTGCGCTTTCCAACATTCTCGGGAAGCAAAATGATGTCGAACCTAGGGTCGCGCGCGTAGGTTTCGTGGACAGTTCCTACGGCTTCGCGATTTCCAGAACCGTCATCAACCACATAGACCCGAAGTCTTCCGGCGTATTCTTGGTCTGCAATGGACGCCAGGCACTCTGAAAGCGTGCGCGGATCCTCGTTGAAGCAGGGGACGATGACATCCACGCTGGGCAGTTGATCGGAGCCGACGAGATCCTCCAACGCCGATGAGTCGTTTGTCGGCAGAGCATAAATCCCCTGCATGCTCTTATAAGCAGTCGAGAGCAGTGCATAAAGCGAAATGGCCACAGTGCTGGTTGTACCAAGAAGAGTCATGGGATCTCGTTTGTTCAGTGATGTTGAGGAAGTGAGCGGATTACAAATCCGCGCTCATGAAGTGCTGGAATCAGCCGGGACAGCGCCGTGACCGTCTGGTCGCGCAGACCGGCGTGAGCGCCCTGGCTCAACTCGCCGGGAGGGCATCCGTCGTGCAAGAGTACGATTGCGCCCGGCCGGACAGAGGCGAGCACGGTATCGATAATCGCGTCGACCCCAGGGCGAGACCAATCTCGAGGGTCGACGGACCAATGGAGGGCCGTCAGCCCGGCGATCTGTGACGCTGTGAAGACTTCTTCGCTCCAGGCCCCGTAGGGCGCGCGAATATAGCGCACCGAGGCCTGAGGGCACGCCCTCATGATGGCGCCGTTCGCTTCAAAGATCTCACGTTGCACTTCGCCGAAGCCGCATTTGTACAGATCCGGATGAGTCATCGTGTGGTTGCCTAGCTCGTGCCCTTCTGCAAACATTCGTTGGATTAGATCCGGGTGCTCTAAGGCGTAGGCGCCGATGACGAAGAAAGTCGCCGGCACCCGCTGCTCTGCCAACACATCCAGAATCTCCGGTGTGAAAAGTGGATTGGGACCGTCGTCAAACGTCAGATAAACGCTGCGACGGCCGGTGCCGTCAGAGCACTCACGGCGCACTTCGTACAAGCAATCGGGACGGCTCATAGCTCTGGTCCGTTCCGATCGATCATCGTGCCCGTGGGCCATTCGCTGATCGGCCGTCCAACTGCCAGAACAATGGTGAGTGCGTCATCGATGCGTGTGGGCGGCAGGTCGAGGCGCGCCTCTGGTCGGGTGGAGCGCACGCGAATTCCCGACAAAACGGCCAAAGGGCTGTATCGCCGCCCGAACCTCTCAACATGATTCCGCAGCGCGTCCCGGACGGTTCCGAAAGCGAATGGAACGCCAAGCTCCTGCAGTATTGGAAGCATGATATGGATTGAATGGGCGATTCCGAGACCCTCAAGATCCGGACGTACCCCGTACAGGCCCAGCTCAGCCACCAACAGATCGACCGCGTCAACCTTGATGAAACGGCGCAGTATGCCCATGTGAGCCGCTACACCGCTCGAATCATAGGCGATTGCGCGGAGTTCAGGCCTGGCTCCGGCCCAGCTTCGACTACCTTCGAACGGTTCTGCGTTGGACGCCCCAGTCGGCCCGTAGGTATTACGAAAGAACTGGGCGAGCTCGACGTGGTCCGAGAGCTGCAACTCGTTTTCCCAGCACAATTTCCACTGCACCTGAGGGCGCATTCAGGACCTCTCTTCAAAATAGTTTCTTGCGGGCCGCATTACCCGGCCAAAGCGGCGGCGTTGTTGGCTGCACTCAACCGTTGTCGTTAGCGACGGTGAGCCAGCCGGTGGGGGCTCGCCAATGAGCTCTCTCGATGTTCCCGCCCGTGTGGCGGCGCCGTCGATTTGAGCTTGACGTCGGTCATTTACGTTCCTCTAATGCATGGTTCGTAAATTCGTAAAATTGATTGTTTAGATGATGCCCATCCACACGCTGGATAGATCAGGATATGCGGTTTAAGGGGCTGGATCTGAATCTCCTCGTTGTGCTGGACGCTCTGATCAGGGAGCGTAAAGTCACTGCCGCGGCCAACAGTATTAACCTGAGCCAGCCGGCCATGAGCGCCGCCGTCGCTCGGTTACGCGCCTACTTCAGCAATGAGCTATTTACGATGAACGGCCGCGAGCTCATTTTGACACCGCGCGCGGAGGGGCTTGCCCCAGCAGTCCGGGACGCATTGCTGCACATCCAGCTATCGATTATTTCCTCCGACGCCTTTAACCCAGTCCAATCGGATCGTCTCTTCCGAATCATGCTTTCCGATTACCTCACGCTCGTGCTTTTTAAGAGGATCGTAGAGCGTACTGCGCGGGAAGCTCCCGCCGTCCGCTTCGAATGTCTGCCTATTTGCGACGACCCCGAGGAGCTTCTCCGGCGCGGCGACGTTGATTTTCTGATTATGCCGGAAGTGTTCATGTCGAAACATCCTCGCGCAGCCCTGTTCGAAGATATGCTCGTATGCGTAGGCTGCGGCACGAACAAGCAGCTGTCAGAGCCACTTACATTCGAGCGATACTTGTCGATGGGGCATGTCGTGCTCAAATTCAGGCACACCCGGCAGCCCACCATGGAGGAGTGGTATTTGCTCGAGCACGGTTTCGAGAGACGTATCGAGGTCGTCGTACAGGGCTTTAGCCTGATCGCGCCCGTCCTATCAGGCACCAACCGCATCGGGACCATGCCCTTACGGCTGGCGCAGCATTTCGCAAAAACAACACCCCTGCGGATTGTCGGACTTCCGCCGCCACTTCCTCATCCCGCATTCACGGAGGCCGTCCAATGGCCCGCGCTTCACAATACTGATCCGGCAAGCCTGTGGATGCGGGAAATGATGTTGCAGGAGGCATCTCGCCTGGCGCCTTTGCTTGAAAGCTATTGAGCGTCTCGGGCTTCCTGGAGGCGGTCGCGATCGCGTAGGAGCGGTTGCCATTCGGGCGTCAGGCCTTTGGCTCGGCAGAGCGGCGCAGTTCCTTGCTGAGTACGAGGGCCAGGAACGAGCAGAACACATGCCCGGGTTGGTGCTGAGTTGACTGCCGCCTCCGATTTCGCGTGCGAAGTCCCAGAAGATGTCTAGCCCCACTCAAATGCCAACTTTGCCGGCCTTACCGGGGCTTTTCACGCGCGGCCAGGCGAGGAGATGCCGGTCGACGAGGTCAATCCCAATGGACTGTGCCGGCCTCGCTCGGCTACTGGCGTGAGGCATCCTTGACGACACCGCCCTGCACCGACAACGTCGAGATGTTGGCAATGAAGCCGGTCGCGATTGACGCTGCGGATGTAGGCAATTTACCTCGCGCTTCCGCCTGAACGCGTGGCCGATCCGTTCACCCAATTGGCGCTTCATCCTGGGCCGCGGCTGAGGCCTGTGGGGGTGCGGCTACCCCGCGTGGATGGGATCATCAATCAACTTTCTCTCATTTATGAAAGGAAACTTCCCCGCTTACGATAGAAGCCATCAGTTTCATATATTTTCCGGCAGATGAATGTCGAACGGCAGAAATGTCTGTCCTGGTGTTTCAGCAGTGCCGGTCTCGATAGCCCGCGTCATCAGCGTTATCAGCTCCTGGGAAAGCCGGCGCATTGGCGTGGCGACCGCCATCGTGATGATGTTATCAGCGAGTGCCGCCCGAGATTCCGGCGTGATTTCATTCACGATCGCGACGAGATCGCGACTTTTACCCTCTTCCCGGACCGCGGAGATGGCGCCCTCCATGCCGCCCCCGGCGACATAGAAGCCGACGAGCTCGGGTTCCCGCTGCATGAGATCAAGCGTTGCCTCGTAGGTGACCTGCCGTTTCTCCAGGTTCACAAGCGGATCGAGCACCTCGAACGTCGGCGCGTTCTCACGGCAATAGGAGCGAAAGCCGACGTCACGGAGCTCGTGCCCCTGGAAACGATGGCTACCGACAAACACCGCCACCTTGCCGGGCCGTTTTGCGACCTTGGACACCATCCAAGCGGCCGTGCGCCCCACCTTGCGGTTGTTGAGGCCGATATAGCCCTGTCGCACGCCGGCGGCGAAGTCGGAAAGCAGCGAGAAAACCGGAATGCCTTTGGCCTTGAGGTCCTCAACCGCTGTCGTAATTTTTGGGTGGTCCGGTGCCACCATCGCGATCGCATGGCAGCGTGCGCCCAAATCCTTGAGCGGTGCGATTAGGTCGCTCGGCATATGTGACGGGGCGAATTGGATGAGCGGAATGCCGTGGAAGGACTGGGCCAAATTGACCGACGCTTCGACCTCGCGCGCAAAGTCTTGGTAGAAATGCTGGGCCGGTTTTCTCAAGATGAAGCCCAGACGGTAGCACGGTAGGTCTCGCCGCAAGCGCTGCTTGATGAGCCCGGCAGCATGATAGCCGATCGCGTGGGCGGCGTCGTGGACCCGCCGCGCGGTCTCCTCGCGCACCGGATGGCGGGCGTTCAGAACCCGATCGACCGTTGCTACGCTGACTCGGGATTCGCGGGCGAGATCGGCAATTGTGGGGCGCTTGGTCATGGGTCCTATTCTGATTGGTTTTTGACGCAGGCTGGCTCTCTGTCACCTAGCGCGATTCGACAATGGTTTCGGGTGGGCAAAGTGAAGACGCCCGCATACTGAATGATCGACAGCGTATTGGACTACTCCAGACGTAGACCGGCCGGGTATAACGGAAGGTTCATTCGCTTAGGGCGGCGATGATTTGCACTCACACATTTAGCGCTTCTGATACATGGTTCGTGAGGCGCCGTTTAGAGCCTGCGAGTCGATCGTTCAGGTCATGTGACCAGCTTGCCGAAACCGGTCGCGATGCGTCGACCTTACTCGGCGGAGGATAGCCGGTTTGATGCCTCGGCAAGCTGATTACCGCAGAAGGCGGCTTTCATCTGCGCTTGGTCCAATTCTCCTTCCCAGCGGGCGACGACGAGGGATGCCACTGCGTTACCAACGCAATTAGTCAACGCCCGACATTCGGACATGAAGCGGTCGATGCCGAGTATCAGTGCCATCCCAGCAACGGGAACACTCGGAACTACGGCGAGCGTAGCAGCCAGGGTGATGAAGCCCGCACCTGTGACACCTGCAGCGCCCTTGGAGGAAAGCATCGCAACGAGCAGCAGCAGCACCTGATCGCCGATTGACAGGTCCGTGTTCGTCGCCTGCGCGATGAAGAGGGCCGCCAGGGTCATGTAGATATTCGTGCCGTCCAGATTGAACGAATATCCGGCCGGGATGACGAGACCCACAACCGAACGCCTGGCGCCCGCCTTCTCCATCTTCTGCATGAGCGAGGGGAGCGCGGCCTCCGAGGAGGACGTTGCGAGCACAAGCAGCAGCTCTTCCTTGATGTAGCGAATGAGAGAAAAGATCGAAAAGCCGTTGTAGCGGCAGACCGCGCCGAGAATCCCGAACACGAAAAGAAAGGCGGTGAAATAGAACGTCGCGACCAGCATCGCGAGGTTCACGACCGAACCGATGCCATATTTGCCGATCGTGAAGGCCATTGCGCCGAAAGCGCCGATCGGCGCGGCCTTCATCAGAATGCCAACGAGCTTGAAGACAGGCGCGATGAGCGCCTGAAGGAAGGAGACGACAGGCTTGCCCGTCTCTCCGGCCGTTGCCAGCGCCATGCCGAACAGAACCGAGAAGAACAGGACCTGCAGGATGTCGCCTTCCGCGAAGGCACCGACAATCGTTGGCGGGATGATGTTCATCAGGAAGCCGGTGACCGACTGCTCGTGGGCCTTTGCGGCATAGGTATTCACGGCCTGGACATCGAGCGAGGTCGGATCGATGTTGAGGCCGGTGCCAGGCTGGACGACATTGGCGACGATGAGGCCGACGATCAGCGCGAGCGTCGAGAAGGTGAGGAAATAGACCATTGCCTTGCCGGCGACCCGGCCGACCTTGTGAAGATCGTTCATGCCGGCAATGCCGGTCGCAATTGTCAGGAAGATGACAGGCGCGATGATCATCTTGACCAGCTTGATGAAGGCATCACCCAGCGGCTTCAGGCTCTCGCCGGTCCCCGGATAGAAATAGCCAATTGCGACGCCGAGGGCGATGGCGGCAAGCACCTGCGCGTAAAGCTTGGCATAGAAGGGTTTGCGGGGCGCGGGACTCGCGCCGCGGACTTGTGCAGCTGACACTGTTTCTCTCTCCCTGATCGAGGTGGCGTGACTTCTCCCGGGCTTCTCCCTATCGCGGCGCTCCGGTCGAACGCTGCACCAACGCCGCCGCAATACCCATGCCAAATGGATCCGCATGACCTGAACTGACGTTGGGCTCGCCAATGATCGGATGCGGTGGCACAAGACGGGAATGACAAGGCCGCCGTCCAGCACGCGCTTGATGTTCTCCGGCAGATTGCCGGTCGATCTCCCTGGCTTGCGGTTTTGCTGCACATCGTGGTGGGCTCCTCGGTTTGCCGACTTTGGGAAGGGCCGCATCGCTGGCACCAGAGCGGAGAATTGCCGTGTTCTTTGCCGCGCTCCCGCTGCAGCGACAGCTTGAAAGCGACGTCGAGACGTAGGGATTGACGCCGCTGGTGCTGACCGCGACGATGCGGTTCAGAAGTTCCGAGCACCGCCGAGAAAGCCGCGCTCGACCGCCAGCTTCGCGCCTTCACACGCGACGCCGCCGCCTTATCTGCGTCATCAATATCGAGGAAATGGCGATTATCGCTCCCGCCCCTGGTTCGCAGGCGCTGGTGAATGGCACGGCCCGGCAATTTATACTCGGCGCGGTCAGCCGCTCGGGCACCGCATCGCCGGCGCCGTATTTCTGTCGTTCAACATCGCCGACAAAAATTAGAACTGATGAATTCTATCATAGGCCGCGAGGTTTCCTTTCACGAATGAAAGAAAGCTGGATTGACTATCCCGCCTCGCTCCAGTCTTTTGAAAATCAACGTGTGGTTGCCCCCGTGCAAGCCGAGAACGTGGCCAAGCTTCGTGGAGGGAGAGCCAAGCGATGCGTCAGGGGTCGACCCGCTTTGCACTCGACCACACGGCGGTGGCACGAGTTCACGTCAGAGCATTTTCGCGCTTGCCCGCGACGTCGCGGGCGCACATGCCGCCGGCATGCATTTCATGGCGCGAGATCGAGGATCATATGCACCACAACATTCCCAAATCAGAACAAAATGCCAGCGAGTGCCGCATTTCGCTTCCGGATGCGAAAAGGGCTTACCCAAAGTCCGAGATGAACACCGCGGTCCCTTTTGTGCCATCGCATGAGCACGCGCTTACCGGCATCTTCGAAATATCGAAAGTACTCACCGACCCCGCCCGGCTCGAAGTCACGTTGGCCAAGGTCGTCGATCTCCTGCCCTCGTTTGTGCAGATGCGGCACGGCATCATCGCTCTCTTCGACGCTGAGGGCGTACTGGACATCACCGTAGTCACCGGCTGCGACGAGAACAGCGATGAGCGCTCCCGGATGCGCCTGCCGCGCAAGGCAATCGATCTGATTGTGACGACGGACACGCCGCTCGTCGCCGAGAACATAGCGGTGCATTCGGCCTTCACTGCCGCTGACGTAGAGGTGCTTGGGGCCTCCGACACCGTGTCCTTCATCGGCGTTCCCATTCGTATTGATGGGAACGCCGTAGGCACGCTGACTATCGACCGCGCCTTGGACAGCAGGTCAACGTATCGGCTCGATTATGATGTCCGGCTGCTCACCATGATAGCCAACATGGTGGGACAGACAGTCAAGTTGCACCGCTTCTCCGCGGGCGACCGCGAACGACCGACGGAGGTGGAAGATCGGCTGCAAACGCAATTCTCTGATGTCAAGCACCCTGCACCGCAGCGCAAGAAGGTTCACGTCAAGGGAATGATTGGCGATAGTCCGGCGCTAAGCGCGCTGCTCGAGAAGATCGCAGTGGTAGCTAAGGCAAAGACCACGGTTCTGTTGCGAGGCGAATCCGGTACCGGGAAGGAGCTGGTCGCCAAGGCAATTCACGAGTTGTCGCCGCGCGCCAAGCGGCCCTTCATCAAACTCAATTGTGCAGCGCTGCCAGAGACAGTCCTGGAATCCGAATTGTTCGGTCATGAGAAGGGTGCCTTCACAAGCGCGTTCAATTCCCGCAAGGGCCGCTTTGAGCTCGCCGACAAGGGGACGTTGTTTCTGGATGAGATCGGCGAGATCTCGGCCTCCTTCCAGGCAAAGCTACTGCGCGTCCTGCAGGAGCAGGAGTTTGAGCGCGTCGGCAGCAACCAGACCATCAAGGTCGACGTTCGCGTGATTGCCGCCACGAACAGGAACCTTGAAGAGGCGGTTGCAAGGAATGAGTTCCGCGCCGACCTATATTATCGCATCAACGTGGTTCCCTTGCTGGTGCCGGCGTTACGCCAAAGGCGCAGCGATATTCCGCTCCTCGCAGCTGAGTTTCTCAAGAATTTCAACGATGAGAACGGCCGTACGCTGACCTTCGATCCGCGTGCGATTGAAGTACTGATGAAATGTGAATTTCCCGGCAACATTCGCGAGCTTGAAAATTGCGTGCACCGGACAGCGATCCTGGCGGAGGGACTATCAATCGGGAGAAACGACTTTGCGTGCTCCCACGACCAGTGCTTTGCCGAGGCGCTGCGGAAGAGCAGATCGGGCAAGGCCGCGCTGCAACCAGCGCCAATCCTGCCAGAGGCAGTGAATCCGGCCACGCCTCCGGATGCGGCCGCTCGTTCGGCCGCCACCACAGTCCCGCCTGCCGGAGCAACCCACTCATTGGGCGCGAGGACCACCGACGCCGAGCGCGTCATTGCTGCCATGGAAAGATGTGGCTGGGTGCAGGCAAAGGCGGCGCGCCTGCTTGGACTGACCCCGCGCCAGATTGGCTACGTGCTGAGGAAATACGGCATCGAGGTCAAGCGTCTGTGAAAGCATGATTCAGGCGGATTAGCTGAGACCGCTTAGCGGCTTGGCCCGCGCAGGGATGCAGGTCCGCGTCCGCGTCAAGTCGATCCGACCGAGGACAGCCTGGCCGAATTCCCGTGGCAGCCGGCGTTGCGACCATCTTGTGAAAGGCGACGCTGCCATCGTCAATCCGTCCGCCATGTTGCTCTCGTTGCGAGCTCATACGGATGAACCTGTGCGACTGAAACGGAGATAAAATATGTCCGATGCAAAACTGCAAGCTGTGCTTTCGTCTCTTCCGCAAGGGACGCGACAGTTAGATGCTCTGCCGTCCAACGGACCAGCGCCGGACAGAAGTTTTGTCAAGCTGAATACGAATGAGAACCCGTTTCCGTTGCCGCCAATCATAATGCAAAGTGCAGTGGCGGCCCTCAATCGCCAGTATCTGTATCCGGACGACGATAACATCAGCTTGAGGGAAGCAGCGTCCAATACCTATGGCGTATCCACGGATCAGGTCATCGCAGGCAACGGGTCGTCTGAACTGCTCGGACTCATCTACAGAGCTTTCCTCGCCCCTGGCGACAAGGTGGCGATGATATCGCCAGGGTTTTCGTTCAACCGCAAACTTGCCATGTTGCATGGTGCTGAGTTTCTCGAGATCGGATGTCAAACTCATTCGCTGCCAATGGAGCAATTGCTCTCCGGTCCGGCAAAAGACGCCAAGTTCATTCTAGTGGCCAATCCAAACAATCCGACCGGAACATTCCTCTCGATAAGCAATATCGAACGCCTCGTGTCACAATCGGATCGCCTGGTCGTCCTTGATGAGGCCTACGTCGACTTTGCACCCGATCACGGGCTGCGCCTCATCAACCGTTATTCGAACCTTCTGATCTTGAGAACATTTTCGAAGAGCTATGCCGCCGCCGGCATTCGCGTCGGTTTCGGTCTCGGTCACCCTGAGATTATTGGCAGGCTGCGCAACATCCAGAACGTCTTCAACATGAACGTGATCGGGCATGCGGTTGGTATCAGCGTGCTTGCGCATCGCGGCGCCTACGCAGAGAACCACAAGCACATCAGACATGAACGACAGCGAGTGACAGCCGCACTGTCGCAACTTGGATTTTCCGTAACGCCCTCCCACGCAAATTTCTTGCTAGCCCGTGTGCCAGCGGGACAGGACGGCTCATGGTGGCAAGCAGCCTTGGAAAGGCAAAAGATACTCGTTGCCTACTTTCCGGACAATGGTTTGGAACATTGCATCCGCGTCAGCATCGGCACAAAAGAGCAATTGGATGCATTTCTTGCTGCCGCTCGCGATATAGTTGGAAGCTTAAACATACCAAGCACTACGGGCAGGGGAGCGTCAGGCTCTGCGTGTTCGGTACGCTGACGCTAATCCGAGATCACACACTGCTATCTTTCGACTTGCTTGGTCATCCCAGCAAGAGAACAGCCTGCCTTAAAATCGGGGACAATATCGAGTGACAAACGTCTTTCCTTCAAACCTAGCCTTCGGCATCTTCGATCATCTGGACGAGGACGGCCGCGATATCGCCCGGCAGTACGAAGATCGCCTGATATTAGCAGAGGCGTGCGATCAGCTAGGGTTCTATGCCTATCATCTCGCAGAGCACCACTGTACCCCCCATGGGAGAGGTCCATCGCCGAATCTGTTCTTATCGAGCGTCGCCCAGCGCACCCGGCGCCTGCGTCTCGGACCCTTGGTGATGCTGCTTGCGCTTTATCATCCGCTGCGTGCGTTCGAAGAGATCTGTATGCTGGACCAGTTGAGCGGTGGCAGGCTCGAACTGGGCATAGGGCGCGGTGCTCTCCCGATCGAATTGGGTTACTTCGGGATTGGTGCGGACGCGGTGCCGGGCCGCTATGCGGAAGCCAGCGAAATTCTTGTTGAAATACTTGTTAATGCCATGAAGGTTGGCACGCTGTGCTATCAAGGCCGCCATTTTGAGCTCAATGACGTTCCTTTGACGCTAAGACCTCATCAGCGTCCACATCCGCCGACATGGGTCGCCGCCAATCGACCCGAGTCCGCAGCCTGGGCCGCTGCGAATGGAGCAAATATCGCGTGTGTAGGACCTTCCTCTTCTGTTCGCAAAACTACTGATGCGTTCCGCGCCTATCGAGAGGACAACACTGACACCGGCGATCGAGCGCCATTTATTGGATTGCTCCGCATGGTCGTGGTTGGGCGTTGTGACACACATGCCTATTCGCTCGCGGCACCTGCTTACGAACGATGGCTCAAGAGCTTCCAATTCCTTTACGAGCTTAACGCTATCCCCACTCCACCAAACCTGCCGCTGACCTTCGATGCGGCAGTCGAGAGTGAATTGTGCGTGGTAGGATCAGCAGCGTCTGTGCGAGAAGCTCTGCTTGGTCAGTTGGAAGAGGCAGGTGCCAACTACCTTCTTTGTCAACTGGCATTTGGGAATCTGCCGCTAGACGCTTCCCTATACACCGCGACGACCATTCAATCCGAAATCATGGCTCGAGTTGGCTGACCAGGCAATTTTCGGAAGGTAAAAATAGCAGCGCTCCCTGGCATCCACGTGCTCGAGCGTGCACGTGGTGGAGACGGCAAGATCGGGACGGAGGCCAAACTGACGCACGAGCGGCAGCACAGATTGCCGTGTTTGTGCGTTGGCTGGCGTCTAGGCTCCGTGTGAGCCTGCACGATCCTAAGGAGATGATGGCCGAGCGCGTCACGGTGCCGGCACGCGTCTGCTCGTCGCGCTCGCGCTAGTCGTTGCACATAGCCCGCCGCAGAGGTTCTTCTCGCCCGGGGCGGCGCCGGTGCGGCGCCCAGATCCAGCTTCATCAGCGGCTCGGCGGTAGCAAAGCCGTCACTCGCTACGGCGCTGTTGAGGGCGCGCTCGCGAGCGGGTTTGCTACGCCGAGGGACACCACCTGGAGCGAGTTCGCCCGATGCCGCGGGGTGCACCGCGGTCGGGATAACGATGCTGAAGGAAATCGTTCGCAGCCGGTCTTCACGATCTGCGCGAGTGCTTTGCATGAATGCTGCCTGCTTCCTCGTCTTCGGCGGCCTGAGTGTCCGCCGGCACGCCCGAAGTCAATGCCAGTACCACAAGGCCGCCAAGACGTCAGGTCTCGGAGCCGGCTTGTACGGTCGTATCGTGTTCGGGAATATCGTCGAAGGAGGCGTAGTTGAGATTGTAGAGTTTGGAATACAGGCCCCCCACGGCTATTAGCTGATCGTGGTTGCCAGTCGCAACAACTTGGCCATTCTGAAGCACGATGATGCGGTCGGCACCCCGGATCGTGGCAAGACGGTGGGCGATGACGAGGCCAGTGCGCCCTTCAAGCAGCTTTATCAGAGCCTTCTGAATCTGCATTTCCGTGTAGCTGTCGATGTTGGCGGTAGCTTCGTCGAGCACGAGGATCTTGGCGTCGGCGACGAGGGCGCGGGCGAAACTGATAAGCTGGCGCTGTCCGAGAGATAAGTTGTCGCCGCGTTCGCCAAGTTGGGTCTCATACCCGTCGGCGAGGCTCATGATGAAGTCGTGGGCGCCGACCGCCTTGGCCGCCTCGATCACCTTGTCGCGCGTGGCCTCTGTCTTGTGGTATCGAATGTTCTCGAAGACCGTCCCGGTGAACAGGAACGGCTCCTGCAGCACCATGGCGACCTGGCGGCCGAGCGATTCCTGGGTGAGATCGCGCACATCATGTCCGCCGACCAGCACTTGGCCCTGCTGAACATCATAGAAGCGGTGGACCAGGGCCATCGCACTCGATTTGCCAGAACCGCTCGGCCCGACCAGTGCGACCGTCTCGCCGGGATTGACCCGGAAGGAAACATTTTTCAGCACCGAACGGTTCGGATTGTAGCCGAAGGTGACGTCCCTGAACTCGACCGAGCCGTCCATTTCGGGCGAAAGCACCTCGGCATTGGGTTTGTCCTGAACATCGATCTTGACGTCGAGCACATCGGTCAGGCGCTTGCCTGAGGCCATGGCGCGCTGCATGACCGAATATTGCAGGGAGAGTGAGCGGATCGGGTCAAAGAAGCGCTGGATGTAAAATAGGAAGGCAACCAATATGCCCACATCTATGCGGCCATTCATGACCATCGAGCCGCCGACCACAATAACGGCGGCCATGGCGAGGCCGGTGAGGCCATCGACGATAGGCACCATGACCAGTGCATATTTGGCAGCGATCAGGTGGGTCCTGAGGTTGGCATGGGCCTTGTCGTCAAAAAGAATGGAATTCACCTGCTGGCGGTCCATGGACTGGACGGTGCGCACGCCGTGAATGGCTTCGGCCAGCGCGCCGTTGACCACGGAATTAGTCTCGTGTGCAGCCATGAAGGCGTCGCGGGCACGCGGCAGCCAGACAATGCGGACGATCACCAGGACCGGCAGGCCCGAGAGCGTCAGGAGGCCGAGGCGGAAGTCGAGCCACAGCATTACGAAAACGATGCCGAAGAGAAGCGCAACATCGCCTACGGAATATACCGAGGTTTCGAGGAATTCCTGTATGGAGTTGACGTCGCCTTGCAGGCGCGACATCAGGCGTCCGACCTCGGTCTTGTCCATGAAGGAGAGCGAAACCTTCTGCAGATGGCCGAACATGGCGCGGCGGATGTCGAACAGGACAGTTTCGGCCACTTTCCCAACCACCGTCTCCTGTATGTAGCCGGCGGTGAAATTGACCAAAATCGCCAAAACGAACGCGCCGACGGCCGCAAGCTGGGCTGAGCGATCGGTCCTTGCCGGGTTCATGCCCTGGTCGATCGCGGAGCGGATGATCAACGGGACGAGAAGCTGCGTCCCGGTGAAGATCAGCATTGCGGCAATCGTGATGACTACCCTGGCACGATAGGGACGGACGAAGGCCCAGATGCGCCGGAGGATGCTCTTGTCGAAAGCCCGGCCGAACATCTCCTCCTCGATACGGTGCGAGCCGACAACCGCGCGCGGAGGGCGTCTGCCGTCGTCACGTTCGGCTTCGAGTTCGCCGGCGCGGCCCTGGGCCATCAGCGGGCACCCCCATACTGGGTCATGATGTCATCACCCGGGCGCGTCTGGAGATCGTAAAGGGCCCTGTAGCGTCCCCGCTTCGCCAAAAGCTCTTGATGCGTCCCGCGTTCTACTATTTCGCCCTTATCGACAAAAAGGATCTGGTCGGCGTGCATAAGCGCACTCAGCCGGTGCGCGATGATGATCGTCACCCGATCCTTGGCGAAGCGCCGCATCGCCGCGCGGATGCGCTGCTCGGTGCCGGCATCGATCGCGGCCGTTGAGTCGTCGAAAACGACGACGGAGGGGCGCAGCATCATGGTGCGAGCAATCGTGAGACGCTGGCGCTGGCCGCCAGAGAGAGAGACGCCGCGTTCGCCCACGACCGTCTCGTAGCCTGCTGGGAGCCCGAGTACGTAGTTGTGGAGCTGGGCGAATTCGCCAGCGCGTTCTATTCGCTCTCTCTTCGCCCAGGGATCGCCATAAGCGATGTTGTTCTCGATCGTGGTGGTGAATAGGAATGCATCCTGCTGTACGACGGCGACCGCCTTGCGAAGCGTCGCGAGGGTGACATTGCGTATGTCCTGGCCGTCCAGCGTGATGGCGCCACCGGTCACGTCGTAAAAGCGGGGGACCAGATGAGCCATCGTCGATTTGCCGGAACCCGGCGGACCGACGATCGCGATCGTCTCGCCTCTACAGGCCTCAAAGCTGAGGTTCTTCAGAATGGCGCGGTTTTCGGCGCTGGGGTACGCAAACGAGACATTGTGGAAGCGCAGAGTGCCGTCGCTTATCTCAAGCGGTCTGGCCTCGAGAGCATCCCTGATTGTGATCTCCTGATCGAGGAGACCGAAAAGCCGCGAACCGCAGCTAGAAGCGCGGGCAAAGGCATTGACCATGAGGCCGATCTGGCGGACTGGCATTTGCAGGATTGTCATGAAGGTCAGGAAGGTCGCCACCGTTCCGACGCTGATCTCGCCAGCGACGAGCTTGCTGCCACCGATCCAGAGCACCAATCCCATTGCGAAAAAGAAGGACAAGGTCATCGCCGACGTGCTGGGCACGTAAATGTCGACGCGGTCGTTGGCGAGGTCGAGCGCGTTCTTGGAAGCGCCGTCGAACTTCAGCATCTCATAGGCTTGAGCCGCAAAAGCGCGGACCACGCGGATGCCTGCGAGATTTTCCTCCATCACGCGGCTTAGTACCGAAAGCCGCTCATGCAGGTCGAGCCAGGTGGCGCGCAGCCTAAGCTGTGTGGTCGATGAGCGCCAGGCGACAAAAGGCACGAAGCTCAGCGCGACCAGGCCGAGCATGGGATCGGTCGAGATCATCATGTAGGCGCCGATCCCGATCAGCATGGTGAGCAGGACCACGCGAACGAGCGCGGTGGAAAAATACATCCGCACGCCTTGGAGATCGAGCATTCCGATGGTGATCAGATCGCCTGAATGGACCCGGTCGTGAAAGGAAAAGCTGAGACGCTGGATCTTGTCGTAGTAGGCGAGCCGCAGTTCGTACGCGACATGATGCCCGACGGCTTCGGCAAAATAGTTCTGCGCCATCGTGAAAACGCCGCGCAGCGCGCTGACGGCGAGCAGCAGGAGAGCCGGGGCCCAGAGCGCTTGTCCTGCCGCGCTCCCCGCGACACCGCCCCCGATAACTGTCTGGGTCTGGTCGACAGCCCGGCCGAGAAGCTGGGGAATGAGCAACTGGAGGATTGCCGCCATGATCGTCGAGCCCATAGCGAAGGCGACCTGCCAGGGATGCCGCAAATTCAAACACGTGATGCGCAACAGCGTACTCAAATCCCGGCCCCAGCGCGCCGCTTCCACATCGGTCAACGAATTCAGAGCGTTCGTTGCGCTGTCGATAGCATCACTGCTCACGGGTGTATTCCCGACTGCATTTTTCGCCTTCGAGGCAAGCCGAAGGACCAATCATCAAAGGGGCCCGCCATTGTTAATCCTGTCCACCACCTGCAGCAGTGCCCGTTCCTATAAGCCGAGCCGCGGCTTCACTTACTGGCATGTCGATCACCGTGATTCCGCATGCCGCAAAGAAACGCGATTCGTTTCTGGTCAGCGTTTCCGCGTCCATTACCGCGCAATGTGGACCTCGGGAGCGCTTCATGATCTGCCTGGCGTAGGTGCGCAGCATCTGATCGTTGAAGCGGCAGCCAACGAAGAAAAATCCGCGGGTGATGCGGCGTTCCTTCACCACGTCTGGGATCGGTGTCTGGATATCGATTTCGGTCAGGACTTCGACATAGTCGGAATCTGCGACGAGAAAGTTTTGCGCCGGCCTAATACTCCCGTGAGGTGTATAGAGAACCGTCTTTGCCCCCGATCGGGGGTCGAGTTCCCTCCCGGACAAATCGTAGGTTTTCGTCCAAATGTTACCGATTTCGTTCGCCCGCGTGACGCCTTGTATCTCAACGACGTCCGTTCGGCCGGTCTCTACGAGAGCCGTGCGCATCGCGCCGTCGTACCAGCTGTCGACGATGAGGGAGAGCGGCAGCCTTGCGAGCCAGGCGTGGAGGAGGGTAGGCGCCACCGGCGCTGCGAATATGTCGGTCATCCAAGCTTGCAGCGTCCGGCGATGCCGGCGCTGTTCGATGAACTGCGCAACCGACCACATATTGGTGCGGATCCTGGAAGGGGCTGGCGCCCGCGCATTGAGTGCCGCGGCAACGAGCTCCGGCGTATGCGGCACAGGCGGTTCCGCACAGTTGAATTCAAGAAGACCCGGACCGAGATAGGGGATCACCTCATCGGCGGCGAGCGCTTCCTCCGCCAGGTCAAGCAGCTTTTCGGCAAAACTGTCCCGCACGATGACGAGGTGGCCCGATGTCAGGATGGTGTTCATGCTCGTTTCCTCGCGACGCACCTTATCAAGGGGCAGCATCAGTCCTCTTCGGAAACCTTCCTTGCCTGGACGGTGATCGGCAGACGCGTATCCCGTGGAAGATCGGGTAGGAGGAGCCGCCACCCGTTCCTGAGCGTCACAGTTCCGCCCCACAACTCTTCCTTCTCAAGCTTGATGATCGGCTCTTCGAGGTCCTTTTTGGGGACATACGCCGACAAGCCAGCATCGGTCCTGCGGATCATGACTTTCATCTGGCCGTCCCTTCATTGGTATTGTTTTCAGCACTGCAGGGCGCCTCGGCTTTGTCGAGGCTCATCAGTTCACGCGCTCGCATGCCGACGACGGTGCCACGATCGATCCATTCGACCGCATAGATGAAGAACTGCTGGAGAAAGGTGCCAATGTCGCGCACATATCCCTCGTCGCCCTTCCGCACGAGATTTTCGCCGATCTCCCTGCCAGGATAGGTGCCGTCATTCTTTATGTGGCGAGTGGCACGTACCCGCTCTCCCGGCATGAATCGTGGAGGCCTGCGGATTTCGACCTCCTCTTCGCGTCCGAGCGACATGTCCGTTCCCTGATTTCTCTTGAGGCTGCAGATTGTGAACAAAGGCGTTCCAGGTGTCCTGCGAAGGCATCCCCGACCATGTCGGCGGCCCAATGTCCGTCACGCAGGAACGCAGGTCTTCGGCACCGGGCATACCGAGGCACATTGCTGCGCATCGAAGACCCCCTCGCATTCGGTGCACTTTTGCGGCTCGATCACATAGCTCTCGCCTTTGAACTTGATCGCGCCGGAGGGACACTCGAATTCGCAGGCGCCGCATTGGGTGCATTGGGATGCGATGATCTTGAAAGCCATTTTAACTCCTGGTCCGAATGGATGAGACGCGCTCAGGCCGTCGCCGCGAGTGCGGGGGTCCCAGACGCGGCCGCGTAAATCGCGCTGATTGCGGTCTCGAGATAGTCGTGGGCATATGCGTCGGTGGCTTGGATTCCAGCGTCGGCGAGCTGATCCTGCGGGCAGTTTCCGATCTTGGCGCACAGCACGATATCTATGCCTTCAAGCGCTGCGATGACGCCATCGAGGGCGGCTTCTCCGCCCCAGCCGCCGAGGCAATACTGCTCCACCTTCCGATGCCCGACAAAACTGATCCCTCTCGGCGAGGCTTGATAAACCTGGAATTCCTTCGCATGGCCGAAATGTTCATTGACGCGGCCGCCGCCCTTGGTCGCCACCGCGAAGAGAAGGGACTTGCCGGGGCTCGCTGCCTTGACCAATCCGATCGCTTCTCTCCTAGCCGCCACGTGATCACGGCGCTCCTCCGCGACCAGCTCCCGATAGGCCTTGCGATTGCTGGCATCGTAGGTGACCTCGCCGGGAATCCGGTCGACTGTGAATTCCTGGCCACGATCCTCTCCGAGCAGGCCGACGGCATCTGCCCGGCACTGCCGGCAGTGGCGCATCAACTGGGCGCCGCCTTCGACACGATCCTGAAGAGCCTTCATCTCCATTGCGTTTGGGCCGCGTTGCCCGCTCAGTCCGTAGTGCGTGCCGTGCGCCGGGTCCGAAATCAGCGGCATGAGGTTGTGCAGGAACGCGCCTCGCTCCTTGACCCATCTATTCACCTCGATCAGATGCTCATCGTTCACGCCGGGGATCATCACCGAATTGATTTTGGTGAGGATGCCGCGCGCGGTCAGCATCTCCAGACCCAACATCTGGCGCTCGTGCAGGATCCGGGCGGCTTCGATGCCGACGTAGCGGCGATGGTCGTAAAAGATCCAAGGATAGATCTTTGCACCGACCTCAGGGTCGACCATGTTGATGGTGATCGTCACGTGATCGACATTCATGTCGGCAAGCTCATCGACATGGTCCGGCAGCGCGAGCCCATTCGTGGAGATGCAAAACTTGATGTCTGGGATTTCCCTGGCGACTCGTTCGAACGTTGCCTTCGTCTTCTTCCAATCGTAACACGCATCGCCAGGTCCGGCGATGCCGACCACGGAAAGCTGCGGCACCTCGTTGGCGACCGCGATCACCTTGCGTAGCGCCTGGTCGGGCGTCAGCTTTTCGGAGACCACCCCAGGCCGGCTTTCGTTGGCGCAGTTATATTTGCGATTGCAGTAGTTGCACTGGATATTGCAGCCGGGCGCGACCGCGACGTGCATGCGCGCGAAATAGTGATGCGCCTCTTCTGAAAAGCAGGGGTGATCCTTGATCTTCTCCCAGATAGCCGGATCCGTGTCGTCCGGCTTTATCGACGAGCCGCAGGACGAAGACGCGCAGCCACCGGCTTGCACGGTGGCAAGCAACTCGTCATCGAATGTCGTGCTGAGGCTCTCAAGCGAAATTGCCGGTGCGGACATCGAACGGCTCCGTTGCTGGTGAATGTCGCAGTTCAAACCGCAAGAGCTATGCCAGCTCAAAGAGCGGTTTTGGTTCACGAATTGGCTTTCGTGTCGGATTCCGTGGGATTGCTCCGACACACCTTTGTCGGGCTTCCGACAGTGGACAAGCAAATCGGGTCGCGAAGGCTACCAGCCTTGGGCGCGCAGAGTGTGAGGGAGACTACTCCGGGCTTACGTTTGACGTCATCACGACGTCTAGAATTTCTTCACCTCGATACCATGCCGGCGCAGCGCGTAGCCGATTTGCCGCGGCGTGAGGCCGAGGATACGAGCCGCCCTGGCCTGAACCCAACCGGCCTTGTCCATCGCGTCGATCAGCCGGTCGCGTTCCGTCAGACGCGGGGGACAAGCGGGATCGTTCGGATCGCCCGCCGCAAGGGGAGATACCTTGCCTGCGGAGGCACCGATGCGACTGGCCGGCAGCCGCAATCCGACGGGCACTTCGTTGAACCGTGCGAGATCGTCGATGGCATTGCCGCCATTCGAGCGGTCGGCTCGCTTCCAGAGGAGCCAGGAAAGGCACTGGCTCTTCTTACAGGCGAAATCGGATGGCGTGATCGTCCTTGAACGCGCAAGTGTGGCCGTCCTTTGGACGCAGTTCTCCAGCTCGCGGACGTTACCAGGGAAGTAGCATTGCGAGATCAGGTCAAGCGCCGACGGCGCGAAGGCAAGTGCGCGATCGTTCTCCTTGTTGAATCGGTTGAGGAACGCGTTCGCAAGGCGTGGAATATCGCCGGGTCGCTCTCTGAGCGGAGGCAGGATAATTGGCACCACATTGATGCGGTAATAAAGGTCGGCCCTGAACTCCCCTTTTATGACGGCCGTCTCGAGGTCCTTGTTGGTGGCGCATATGAGGCGCACGTCGACCTGTAGCGTTTTGGTGCCGCCGACTCGCTCCAACTCGCCTTCCTGCAAGACACGCAACAGCTTGGCTTGAAAGGCCGGCGAAATCTCGCCGATTTCATCAAGTAGCAGCGTTCCCTCATTTGCCAATTCAAAACGACCGGCGCGCTGGGAGATAGCACCCGTGAAAGCGCCCTTTTCATGCCCAAACAGTTCTGACTCCAGAACGCTTTCAGACAGTGCGGCGCAGTTCAATTTGACGAAAGACCTCTTCCTCCGACGTGAGAGCTTATGGATGGCTTGCGCAAAGAATTCCTTGCCGGTGCCGCTTTCACCCCGCAGAAGCACGGTGGAATTGGTCCCTGCTACGACCGAGACGGTTTCGAGCACCTGCTTGAGTGCGGGGCTTTCCCCGATGATCCCGTCGATTTTGGCATCCGCATGCCGGGCAGGGTCGTAGGTCCTCCCCTCGTTGGGCGATTTCTCCGGTCTCCATTGTTCATGGACAGACCGCTGACGATCTGTACTCAGGGTGCGATGGAGACGGATGGTCCGGCCGACAAGGTTGGCGACCATCGTCAGGAAGTATGTGTCCTCGTCGTCGCGAAAGTCGGTGACGCCGTCTCCGGCGCGGTCGATCGACAATGTCCCAAGGATCTTATGATCAGCCTTTAGCGGGATACCGATAAAGGCAATTGGGATGGTCCCGCTGCTCGAAGACGTTTGAAGGTCAGCCTGAAATAGTTGGGACTTGCGGACGTCCGGTATGAACAGCGGCGTCCCCGTAGCGACGATTTGATCTGTTATGGCCTGTGGTATGACGCGGCGAGTGCCTGATTGAGGTGCGTGGATGTTGCCGGCAGTTGCGGCAATCTCCGGCTCTCCTTCAGCGTCCAGGACGACGATTGCTCCGTGACGCATCTGCAGAAACGAAGGCAGGATGTTCACGACATTGGCGAGCGTAATCTCCAGCTCGGTGGGGGCGGTCAGCACCTTCGATATCTCGTAGAGTCCCCTGAGCGCGATATCTGCTTGGGGCATGCTTTTGATGGGCGGTTCAGGGCGGGTATCCCGAGGTGCTACCTCGTCGACCCGATCTTGCGGTACGTGAGCCATGGAAACACCTCAGGGGTTGTCGTCCAGAGTGCTCCTCCTTTTGTATCTGAATTCTGAAAGCACAGTATTCACGAGCTTCTCTTCGTTGCGAGGCCATTCCAGCAAAGATAGACTTGGCCTTGGTCCCGACCTCAGGTGTACCAAGATTGACCCTGTTGATACGGTGCGTGCCTCGGTCATCCGAATTTGAAGAGGACTCCGAAGCCGCCGCGTGGATAGTTCCACTCGATCTCGCCACTGGTCTCACACAAAATCCGGCAGGTGCCGCACTCCATGCAGCCGTCGGCAGTGATCTCCACTTGACCTTTGTCGTTCAACTCATAACATTTCGCCGGGCAGACGTGGGTCAGCGCGAGCAAGTTCGCGCTTGGCCTCTCGTGCGGTCGCACTTTGATATGCGGACGGCCGGAATCCACCAAGTAGCGGTTCTGGTAAAGCTTGTCCTCGACACGTGACTTCGTCACTGCGATCGTCATTTCATCTCCCCTCAGCGCCACGCCAATGCAAGGCGGACCGCGTCGCTGACCAGCCCCCAGCGCGAGCGCGCCTTGATGAAGGCCGCCGTGGTCGCCTTTTCCTTCTCGATCTTCGGCATGCCGTCGACACGCATGAAGTTCTGCGCGGCTTGCGACATCAACCGCGGATAAGTCGTGAAGTAATTGCAGGAATTGGTGTGGAGCAAGGCCGGCATGTCTTTGTATTTCCTTAGGTCCTTGACCACGAAGGACTTGTCCAGCATGGCTTTGTAAAGGGCGAGATTCCGTTTGGTCATAGGACCGTTGCGGCTCCTGACCTCGATGATTGCCTCAGCCGCGATGCGGCCGGAGGTCATGGCGAGGTTCGAACCCTCGCGGTGAATGGCGTTGTTCAGTTGCGCGGCATCGCCGACCACGACCCAACCGTCGCCAAAGAGCTGCGGAATAGCCTTGTAGCCGCCTTCGGGAATGAGATGCGCGGAATATTCTTTCACTTCCGAGCCGGCGATCAGCGGCCGGATCGAAGGATGGGTTTTTAAGGCGTCGAGGAGGACGTAAGGGCTCTCGACCATCGCCGCGAAATCGGAGACGAGGCAGCCAATGCCCAGTGAGATCGACTCCTTGTTGGTGTAGAGGAAGCCGAGCCCGGCCATGCTGCGGGAGGTCGTGCCCACCGCCTCGATCACGCAGCCTTCATCGCCCTTGAGGCCGAACCGCTCCTCAATGACCTCTTCGGGCAGGAAATGCATTTCCTTCACGGCGAGCGCCACGGTTTGCGGCTTCGGCATCTCGCGCAGGCCGGCCCGCGTGCCAAGCAGCCCGGAAACACCTTCTGCGAGGACGACCACGTCCGCGTAGATGGCTCCGCCGGCCCGGTCTGTGCGGACGCCGATCACCCTGTCCTTGGCGTCACGGATGAGTTCCGTCACGGTCGTCTCGCACAGAACCGTCGCGCCGGCCTCGCGCACCTTACGCGAAAACCATTTATCGAACTGGGCACGAATGATCGTGTAGCGGTTGGGCTTCGCCTCATTGAAGTCGTCCGACCGATAGTGAATCCCGGTATGGGATGTGTCGTCCATCACCCAAAGCCGCTGTTCAACCAAATGCCGCTCGAGAGGCGCATCGTCCCGGAAATCCGGGATGATCTTCTCCAGCATGTTCGCGTACATGATGGCACCCTGGACATTCTTGGAGCCCGGATATTCACCCCGCTCCAGCTGCAGCACCTTCAGGCCGTGGCTGGCCATGGTGTAAGCAGCTGCGTTTCCGGACATGCCGGCCCCAATAACAATGGCGTCGAATTGTTCCTCAATCATGTCCATCCCTTAGCTCGCAAGCTTATCGCGACTGTGGGGCGACAGCCGCCGGGTGAAGGCTTCCGTCAGTGCGGGCAGGAAGCGGATCGCGTCGGTGACGATCCCGAGGTGAGCGAAATCGAAAATCGGCGCGTTCGGGTCGGTGTTGATGGCCACGATGAGATCCGCCCCCTCCACGCCAACCCGATGCTGGACGGCGCCGGAAATCCCGGCCGCTATGTAAAGCTTCGGCCGGATGGTCTTGCCAGTTTGGCCGATCTGCCGATCAGCTGGCATCCAGCCCTTCTGGACCAACGGGCGCGAACAGCCGTGCTCGGCGCCGATTGCTCGCGCGAGATTCTTCACAAGCTGCAGGTTCTCCGCCGCGCCTAGACCGAGGCCTCCCGCAACCACGACGTCGGCATAGGCAAGATTTGCCTTTGCCGACTGACTATCCGGCAGGAAGCCGAGGATTTTGGTAACGATCTCGTCCTCGGCTACCGAGAGCTTGTGCCGGATGACACGCCCGACCGGTTTATCCGCCCGCTGCGGCATGGGCATGACCCTCGGTCGCACTGTCGCCATCTGGGGGCGGAAATTGAGCGTATAGATCGTGCACAACAAGGAACCGCCGAAAGTCGGACGGGTGGCGGCGAGCGAACCGTCGGTATCCACATCGAGTTCGGTGCAGTCGGCCGTGAGCCCTGTCTGCAAGGTCGTCGCCACGGAGCCGGCAAGATCCCTGCCGAGTGTGGTGGCACCGAGAAGAAGGATCTCGGGTTTGTGGGTATCGACCAGATCCGTCATCGCCTTGGTGAAAGGCTCGTTCCTGTAGTCGGCGAGCAGCGGCTCCTCGACGATGTAGACCAGGTCGGCACCATAAGCGAAGGCTTCGGCAACGGCGTTCCCGATGGCCTCCCCCGGCGGTCCAAGCACGACGCCCGCAAGCTGGACCTGAAGCTTGTCTGCTAACATGCGGCCTTCGCCGAGCAGTTCGAATGATACGGGATGGACCTGACCGCGTTCGAGCTCGATGAAAACCCAAACGTGCCGGTAGTCCTTGAAATGCGCGGGCAGCTCCTTCTTTATGCCGGCACGGCCGGCGGCAGGGCGAGGGGTTTCTCGGTTCGCGTTCGACATCGTCTGATCCTTGCCCTCTCACGCGCCGCCGTTGAAGGCGAGCTCATGTTCCAATGCCGGCTGGCGGGTGAAGATTGCCGTGATGAGTTCGTCAGCGACATCGCGCAAAGCCATCTCGGCGGTGTCGATTTTTGCCGCCTTTTCCGCCCGCGCAGGAGGGGCGAAAACGCGCTTGACGACCGTCGGTGAACCGCGCAGGCCGCATTTGGTGAGATCCTCAATGCCGGCGTCGGCCGCACTCCATTTCAAGACCTGGCTGCGCGCGGCGCACAGGGCGTCCTGGATCGAGCCCCGGCGGATCTCGTTTGTGCCTTCCAGCATGGTGATGAGGCAAGGGAGCCTGCTCTTCAGCATCTGTGTGCCGCCTTCGGAGCGGCGCTCGACCTTGATCTCGCGTGCAGCAAGGTCAATAGAGGCGATCTTCGCGACATAGGTCAGTTGCAGGAGTGCGAGGCGCTTGGCGATGCCGGGCCCGACCTGGGCGGTGTCGCCATCGATCGTCTGCTTGCCGGTGAAGACGAGGTCTGGCGTGCCGAACGTCTCGCCAACCTTCGCGATTGCCTGGGAAAGGGCGAACGAGGTCGCCAGCGTGTCGGAGCCGGCAAAATAGCGGTCGGTCAAGAGCACCGCTCGGTCGGCGCCGTAACCGAGCGCCTTGCGCAGCGCGTCCTCTGCCATGGGCGGACCCATAGTGAGCACGGTGACTTCGCCACCGTAGGCGTCGCGCAGTCTGAGGGCTTCTTCGAGGGCGAACAGGTCGTAAGGGTTGATGATAGTCGGAACACCCTGGCGCATGATCGTGTTCGTCACCGGATGGACCCTTATCTGTGCCGAGTCCGGCACCTGCTTGATGCAGATTACGATGTGCATTGGCGGTTTCTCTAGGCTCCTGTCCGGATGCGGGCTTGGCGGTTGTCTCCTTGGTGCGCATCATTCGTGCCAACTGTTTTGCGTGCCCCTATTCCTAGAACTTCGGTTGGTTGCTTCTGAGGGCGCCGTGGTGATGACCGGATTTGTCGGCTTCTCGACATTGTCGCGTCGCAACCCGTGTCGCGGTCATTCCTGTCCGAACCGCTTCAGTACGGAGTCGAACGGGACAAAGGTGCGGCCCGGCGTGGCAGGTTTGTTCGGATCGTGGTCTTTGAGCACCTTGAAGACCCGATGCGTGAGTGGCGAGGAAATCACGAAGTCCTCGTAAGCGCGTTCGAGCGTCGCGCGCACCCGCGCGGCAATCACCTTGTCGGGCAGACCGGAGAAATCTTCTTCGGCAAGGTATTGGCCCACGCGCTTCATGATATGGAGCCGCGAGACATTCAGCACCTTCGGATCATAGGAGACGCCAAGGACTGCGAAGAACTCCTCCGCAGCCGACAGGCGCTTCAGTCGTGCGAGGATGTCGGTGACATCGATGGGGCGGCTGTCAGCGGAACAATTCATTGCATTCTCCCTGGTCGGAAAACTGTGGTGTCGGTGCGCTCGCGCACGGCTGACCTGGACCCGCACAGCTCCGCGAGGGATGCCTCGCTGCACATTCCATCGTAGAGCTCGACCAGTTGAGTTGCAGTGACGGTCGATTTGGTCTCGGCCGCCTCGCGCCGGACGCGGGCCACCATCGCGGCTGCTAGATCCGGGTCGAGATCGCGGCCGCTTTCGCTCAGCACATGGGCAATCGCAGTGGCGCCGGAATGCTTGCCGATGACCATACGCCGGCAGCGGCCCACGAGAGCCGGATCGAGCCCCTGATAAGTACGCGAGTCCTTCAGCAGCCCTGCGACGTGAATGCCGGATTCGTGCGTGAAAACATCGGCGCCGACGACCGGCTTAGTGGCCGCGGTCTGCCGGCGGGCGGCCCAAGCCACCTGGGCAGCGAGGTCGGGCAATGCGGTCAGCTCAATGCCGGTATCCGCGCGGTCGAGGACCGCCATCGCGGCGGCCACCTCTTCCAGCGCGGCATTGCCCGCACGCTCGCCGAGCCCCAGGACGGTGACGGAGCCATGGCGCGCGCCTGCGCGGATCGCGGCCAGCGTGTTGGCGGCAGCAAGTCCGAGATCGTTGTGGGCATGAAGTTCAAGGTCGATTGGAGACTGCGCCACGAGCTGGGCGACAAGTTCGAAGGTCGAAAACGCATCGAGAACGCCGACTGTGTCGGCTAGCCTGACGCGGCTTGCGCCGGCGCGTGCAGCCGTCTCGATGACGCGGGCGAGATGATCCCGATTGGCCCGCGAGGCATCCTCGCAGCCCACCGCGACGAAGAAGCCGGCGGCGGCTGCGCGCCTGACCATATGTTCGATGACCTGGAGCGCTCCCGCCTTATCGAGGCCGAGCTCGGCGGCAAGTTGGATGTCCGACGCAGGCAGCGATAGACTGACGGCGTGGACGCCGCTCTCGATCGCTGCATCGAGATCCAGCGACGTCATCCGGCACCAGGCCATGAGCCGAACCGGGAGACACCGCGCGACCACGGCGCGAATTGTTTCGATCTCGTCGGCGCCCATGACCGGCGTGCCGATCTCGATCTCTGTGACGCCGGCCGCCGCAAGAGACTCGGCGATCTCCAGCTTTTCCGTCGTGGTAAAGGCGACGCCGGGCGCCTGCTCGCCATCGCGCAAGGTCGTATCGTTGAGAAAGACATGACGGGTCATGAACGGTAGCCGGTTCTGCTGCCGCTCAGGCATAGACCGGATTGAACGTCTTCGGAGCTTCGCTTACCCGGCCCAGAACTGGGAAAGCCACGCAGCTTCTCCACGATTGCCGGCATGACCTCGAGCACCCGGTCGACGTCCGCTTCGCCGTTGTCCCGCGCCAAGGAGAAGCGGACTGCCGCGTGTGGCGTTTTCATCGCGCTCAGGACATGGCTCGGTTCCAGAGAGCCGGAGGTGCAGGCAGAGCCGGAGGAACACGCGATGCCCACGCGGCTGAGGAGGAGTGGAATTCCATCACTTTCGATATGTTCGAAGGAGATGTTTGCGGTGTTGGGCAACCGTTCCAGGGGATCTCCAGTGACACAGGTGCTTGGGATGCGCTGGAGAATCCCGTCCTCTAAACGGTCGCGGAGCGACTTTACCCGTGTGGTCTCGTCGTCCATGAATTTCAAGGCGAGTTCGGCCGCCATGCCGAGCCCGACTATGCCGGGCGTATTCTCGGTGCCAGCACGCCGGTTGTGTTCTTGGTGGCCCCCCTTGATCAGCGAGTGGAAATTGACGCCACGTTTTACGAAAAGCGCGCCGATCCCTTTCGGCCCGTGCAGCTTGTGGCCGGAGAGCGACAGCATGTCGATTGCGGTCGACTTCAGGTCCATCGGAAGCTTGCCGACCGCCTGCACAGCATCGGTATGGAAAAGGGCGCCCACTTCCTTGGCCAACTCGGCAAGCCTGGCGACGGGGAAGATCACACCAGTCTCATTGTTCGCCCACATTATCGAGACGATTGCCACCTGTGGGGTGAGGACGGCCATATAGGCGTCGAGGTCGAGCCGGCCACGGCAATCCACCGGGATCCTGTGCACCTTGACGCGGCGGGTCTTCTCAAGATGCGCGCAGAGCGTCAGCACGGCGGGATGCTCGACCGCGGACGTAACGATCTCGGTTCGGTTGGGCGCCGCCTCGAGCGCCGAAAGAAGCGCTGCATTGTCGCTTTCTGTCCCACCCGAGGTGAAGGTGATCTCATCGTCGAACTCCGCCCCGATCAGAGCTTGCAACTGCCTCCGCGCCTTTCTCACCGCCGCACTGACTGAGGCGCCAAGAGCGTGCGCCGACGAAGGGTTGCCGAATTGATCCCTAAAGAACGGCAACATCGCTTGCACGACCTCAGGATCGACCCGTGTGGTTGCGTTGTTGTCGAGGTAGACAGGTTTCATGTGCGATCCTCAGTTGACCGGAATGACGCGAGCGCGCGACCGGCTCATTGAGCCTCTGGCGTATGCCGTTGATGATGATGGGCCCGAACTGGCGGCCGGCGCGGACGCCCGAGAGTTTGACGTAGACCGGATCGGCGTCGGCATGGCCAAGTCCGCAGTCGCCGCCGTCAGCCCGCAGGTAAGGACGCCCGAACACGACAACGTTATCGATAAGCCGAATTTGGCGCAGCGGCGCGATTTGGCCGCCAGCAGCTTGGGTGCCACCAGGAACCGAACTGTTTCGGGAGGCGACGTTCTTTGCATCCTACCTGAAGCGATTGCCGGTCCCAAGATCGGCTTCGACCTTGCCTTGTTCTTGAGGACAGGGACATCTGTTGTGCCGGCCATATAAGCCTCCTCTGCCGCAAATGAGTCCGTCGGCGGCAATCGCTTCATGGACCCGCACAGGCGCTTCGGGCGATCAACTGAAGGACTTGCCGCAGCCGCACTTCTTGCGCGCGTTGGGGTTATCGAAGACAAAGCCGGAAGATTCGAGCCCGGTGAGGAAGTCGACGGTCATGCCGGCGACATGCGGTTGGGAGCCCGCGTCCACGAACAGCTTGATCCCATCTGTCTCGGTGATCGCGTCGCCCTCGCGCGACACGCTCTCCAGGCCCATTAAGTATTTGAAGCCGGCGCAGCCGCCGGCCTGGACCATGATGCGAAAGCCTTCCGCCGGCTCGCTGGCGCGGGAAAGAGCAGTCTTGATGGCGGCAACAGCGTTGTCGGTGAGCGTAATCATGGCTCCATTCTCCTCAGTCCGGGATCTGCTTGCGCATCACGTTGCATGCACCGTGCCAAAGCGAAAAAATGTTTCAATACAGCGCGGCATCTCTGACCCTGCGGTGGTTCTTGTGAGTCCATTGCTGCGAAGGTGTCGGCCAACCGACACGTACTGTCGGGTTTGTCGGGTCCGCCACGCGGGATGTTGGGCCTGAGTTGTTGGCTGAACTCACATTAAACCAATGACCATTACAGAAGACTCCTTCTGAGCTTGCTTCGGCGCAATTGGCACAGTTTTTGAAGCTCCACTGGCGAGGCGGCAAGAGACTGCCGATCCACAATCGTGTCGTGGGTGCCCTCGCGATCGATGCGGCAAAGCAAGGGAGCAACATGTCAGGACTGGGTCAGACACGCTTTGTTTGGCGAAGCAGCGCCGCCCGTGGCATCCGAATGACCGATTGGCCGATTGCGACAACACCCACAATCGCTCACCACCGCCCGGTGGCCACCGACCGGCTCGATGAGATTCCATCGGCATGTGCCTGCACGTGTCACTCGGGTCTCGCCGCTCCGATAGCACCCCCGGTTTTCGCGCGGGTGCGACGACGTGCGCACGCTGTCCAGCGACACTTTGTTCACGGGCCAGCAGCAGATCAGGGTCGAGCATTACGGCGCGCCCTATCGGCTGAAGATTCACCGGCAGGGCAGCTGATCCTCACACGTAGGTGGAAGCAGGGGTAAGACATGGACCAGCGCGAGAAACCGTCGCCGGACGAAATCCGGCGGGCGTGCGAAGACAATCCGAAAATCCGGGAGCATGATCTCGCCGCTCGATTGGGCATTTCGGAAGCCGAATTGGTCGCAGCGCATTGTGGTCACGGCGCGGTGCGCATCGAGCCGCGCGTCGATGATCTGCTGACCGGCCTCGAAGCGGTCGGCGAGGTGATGGCGGTCACCCGCAACCAAAGTGCCGTGCACCAAAAGATCGGCGTCTACGACAAAGTGGTCACCGGCAACCCGCATGCCATGGTGCTCGGCGACGAGATCGACCTGCGCATCTTCCCGAAAGCGTGGGCGTATGGCTTCGCCGTCGAGAAGCGCGAGGGAGCCGAGATCCGCCGCAGCCTGCAATTCTTTGATGCCACCGGCGAGGCGATGCACAAAGTACATCTCAGGCCCGCCTCGAACCTGCAGGCCTATCAGAATCTGGCGGCAGAGCTCGCATCCTCCGACCAGGAGCCGATCATATCGGTCGAGGCGAGCGGGGCGCGCGATAACGCAGTGAGTCCAGACCAAGCCGCCACGGTCGACGACCTACGCGAGCACTGGAGCCGGCTGAGCGACGTGCATCAGTTCTACCATATGTTGAAGGCACTGAAGCTCAGCCGCTGCCAGGCGATGCGTATGGCCGACGAGGATTACGCCTGGCTGCTCGACAATGATGCCGTTGGCGCCCTGTTCCAACAGGCGGCCGAAGACGAGATGCCGATCATGTGCTTTGTCGGCAATCATGGTTGCATCCAGATCCATTCCGGCCCGATCAAGTCGGTCAAGCAGATCGGGCCGCGGATCAATGTGCTCGACGAGACCTTCCATCTGCATCTTAGGACCCATCACATCCGCGAGGTCTGGGCCGTGCGCAAGCCGACGAGGGACGGTCACGTCACGTCCATTGAAGCCTATGGCGCCGACGGCAAGATGATCATCCAGTTCTTCGGCACGCGCAAGGAAGGCGAACGCGAGCGCAGCGACTGGCGGTTTCTGGCCGAGAGTCTGCCACGCGTTCCCGGTCCGACCGACAGGGATGGGTAGAGCCGACAGGCCCTCGGATTGAACCGGCCGCCATAGGACTCGGCACCACGTTCCGACAGCGGCTCGCGAGGAAATAATAGGTCCATGTGCGATAGAGCTTGCCGTCGTAGCGCATACGGCGGTCAGGGTGCACGCCGGAATTGACCGCAGCGATACAGTCAAGCTCGTCGTCGGCCGGACCGCTGCGCACGAGTACATCACCGTCTAGCCGGAAATCCTTGCAGCGGCTCCGAGCGATATAACGCATACGCCATCAGTGCCGAACCGAAGCGCGGCTCGACCTTGTTGATAATTTCGATCATCGCGCGCAAGCGCCGCCGGGTCTTGTCGGACCGCACCCGATCCTTGCGCTGGATCGCGTCGTTGCTCAGTCCGGGCCGTGCGAGCGATCTCCTCGCTCGTCGACCGGAAGGCAGTGCAGCAGCAAGGTCGAACAGCCCGATGTCGCGGCCTCGACAAAACCAACCGTGGATGTCGGTTGTCGGACGTTGTCGTAAGAATGATGGACAGCTGATCATCAACTTAGCGGCGGCGGGCCCAGTGCAGGCTGGCATCGCTTGGTGCAGCGCCATGGGTACGCCTATCCGGCACGCGACTTGCTTTGACAATTTGATCAGCAGGGCATCAGCAGGGCATCAGCAGTGCGTCACGGAGCTGAGCGATTGACCAGCCTCTCAACCCTAACGGGGATAAGCAGCGGCTTTGCTTCATGACCGCAGCGCGGCGGAGATGCCCCTTCTGATTGAATTCGCAACCGATCTCATCCGCGCTGGTGCAGGTGGACTGTATCGGGCGACAGAATCTAGAAGGCGCCCGACAAGAGATGTACCCATGCTGGAAATCGACTTTATGAACAGCGGTGCAATCTCAATCGAGCCATGAACGCCAATGTAGAGAAAGCAAAATGGCGACCAACCCCGTTCCAGATCATGTCCCGCCCGAAATGGTGAGGGACTTCAGCCTGTTTACGTCACCAGGGATGTCACCGACGCCCAACGGGGATCCGCAAGCAGCCGTCGCTTGCGTACATGCCGGGCCGCCGATCTTCTATTCGCCCTGCAACACGCGCGATGGGCGGGGTACCTGGGTCATCACTCGCGCCAGTGATCAGCGCCGGGTGCTGCAGGACGCCGAAACGTTTTCGAGCCATCGCAGCATCTTCGCGTCCGCGCTTGGCGAAAACTGGCCGATGATCCCGCTTGAACTGGATCCGCCTGCCCATGGCGTTTTTCGCTCACTACTCAATCCGCTGCTTTCGCCAAAGCGGGTGATGGCTTTGGAACCGGCTGTCCGCGAACGGGCGGTCGAGCTGATCGAAAGGATCGCCGCGTCGGGCACAAGCTGCGACGTCATGAAGGATTTTGCATTTCCTTTCGCGGTGAGCATCTTCCTTCGCTTTCTGGGGCTGCCGGATGACCGACTCGACACATTTGTCGGCTGGGGGAAAGATCTGCTTCACGGTGACGATGTGAAACGCCCGGCGGCGGCCCGGACGATCGTGGCATTCATCGACGAACTTGCAGCCATGCGGCGCGAGGAGGCGGTTGACGATTTCATGACCTTTATCGTGCAGGCACAGGTCGAGGGCCGCCGGCTGACGGACACCCAAGTCCGCGGCATCGGCGTGCTTGTCTTCGTCGCTGGGCTCGACACGGTCGCAGCAGCTATAGGCTTTGACTTGGCCTATCTCGCGCGCAACCTCAAAGATCAGCAATTGCTTCGGAGCGAACCGGACCGGATCGTGCTCGCGGCCGAAGAATTGCTGCGCGTCTATCCGACCGTTCAGTTGATCCGCGTGGCAACGAAAGATATCGACTTCGAAGGCGCGCCGATCCGGAAGGGGGACTATGTTTCCTGCGCCACGATGATTGCCAATCGTGACCCGGCGGAATTCGAATGCCCCAACACGATCGATTTGGAGCGGGAGGACAACCGCCACGCCGCCTTTGGCTATGGTCCCCACCGTTGCCTTGGCTCACACCTTGCCCGGCGGGAGATTGTCGTTGGCCTGGAGGAGTGGCTGGCGCGCATCCCGGCTTTCAGGATCAAGCAGGGTACGGCACCCATAACCTCTGGCGGCCATGTATTCGGGATCGAAAATTTGATCCTGGACTGGTCCTAGGCCCCGCCCCAAGCCGGGGCACAGAGAATGGAGGCAGCGCCATGCGCATCATCGTCCAAAATGCCAAATGCCAGGGTCACGCGCGATGCGCGGCGCAAGCGCCGGACATCTTCAAGCTTGATGACGAGGGTTATATCCTGCCTGGTGACATTGAAGTTGCGGAAGGGGAGGAGCTGCCTGCATCGCGAGGCGCGCGATGCTGTCCTGAACGTGCGCTGGAACTCACCCGCTGACGCTTTGAATCAGACGTCATTCAACCGAGAGTCTGGCGGGCTTGAATGGGGTCGACCATGTGGCCGCACTGGAAAGGACGGCACGCGACCTCTGTGCCAGCACGGTCCACGTCCAACTCCGCGGGGGCACTTCCGGCGCCGAGGTGTTCCCCATGAGGCGCAAACGGCACGGCGGGGGTTCGCGACACACCTCTTCCAATCACAGACAGAGCCGATGGACCAGACGAAAATTACCGCACTACTCGACCGCGAGACGATCCGCGACTGCCTCTACCCGAAGAACTGCCCAACCCATGTTGCGGCCGGCCGGGTCGCTGCATGACTTGATAGGACAAACCAGGAGAACGGCACCATATTTGCCCAACACTATGCCCGGCTCAGCACCGGCCGATGGCCGCAGATCGAGCTGGAGAGGAGGTTCGACCAGCATGTGCTTGCCTGTGTGCTTTCACGTGCGCTCGAGGAGATCGAGGCCGGCGAGGCGACGGCGACGCAGGCAACCGGCCTTTCGCGCGCCGAGCTGCGCGATGTCCTGGCCCGCTGTTTCCCTGCTATTCCTATCACCGCGTTTGCCTTGGAAGAGGTGAGCGAGCCCGAGCCGGACCTGGAGGAAGAACTTCTGCGCGGACTGCTGCTGGCGCATGCCCGGCCGGGCGACCCGGCGAGCGCTCGCTTCGCCAAGATCATCGCCCGGCGTGCCATGCGCAATGACCATCTCTGGCAGGACCTTGGCCTTTTTAATCGAACCGACCTCGGCCGCCTGCTCGCCTCGCATTTTCCGACGCTGGCGGCCGGCAACACCCAAAACATGAAATGGAAGAAATACTTTTACCGCAAGCTCTGCGAGGTCGAAGGTTTTTCGCTGTGCAGCGCGCCCAGTTGCCGGGAATGCAATGACTTCGAAAACTGCTTCGGCCCGGAGGAAGGCGAAAGCCGCCTCACACGGATCAAGAACGGCATCGCCTCGGATTGAGAGCCGCTTTCGTCAGTCGTACAGCCCCAGCGCTCGCGCCGCGCCATATGTCTCTTGTCTAATGTCGACGGACGCCTTCGAGGATTTGAATGCTGTGCCTGCTGTCCGATTGCTCGCGATGCTCGCTTCGGCGGACGCCGTCATCATGGCGGTGCAGGACCCGACCCGCACCATCGCCGCCGAGCAACTGGTGTTCTCCGGGCCGTTGCTGCTCGCCTGCCTGGCCCGGCTCTATTCGGAGCGGGCCGGCGTCTTCGACACCGGGATCGAGGGCAAGATGCTGGCCGGCGCCTTTGCGGCGCCTCGGCGGCCGCGGTTACAGGCTCGGCCTGGGCGCCGCCGTAGCCACCGCCGTGGATTTTTCGCGCTGGTGCACGGTTTCGCCTGGATCACCCATCGCGGCGGCCAGATTGTCTTCGGCGTCGCCATCAATTTCATTGCTGCCGGCTCCACCATCATTCTCGCCAGGCCTGGTTCCAGCAGGGCGCGCGCCGTCGCTCTCTGAAGACTCGCGATTCGATCGTTGTGCCTAGCGCCGAAGCGGTGCGCGGCGTGCCGGTGCTCGGGCCAGTCTATCCCGAGCTGATCTACGGGCCATTCGCTGCTGGTCTATGTCGCGTCCCTGATGGTGCCATCTACCTGGTTGGTGCTGTTTAGCACCCGCTCGGCCTAGGACTTCGCGCGGTCGGCGAAAATCCGGCCGCCGTTGAGACCACTGGCATTTCGGTGACCTGGCTGCGCTATCGTGCGGCATCTTCACCGGCGTTCGGACGGGCATGGCCGGCGCGTAGCTGTCGCTCGCCCAGAATGCCGGCTTCGTGAAGGATATGACCGCCAGCAAGGATTCCATCGCGCTGGCAGCGCTCATCGTCGCCAAATGGAAACCGGTGCCGGCGAGGTTCGCCTGTCTGGCGGCGAAGGTCGCCATGGCCCGGAGGTGAAGCCGGCGAGGCGCTGGCGCTGGTCCATGCGAGATCGGAGGCCGACACGGAACAGGCTGCCGCGGCGGCGATCCAGTCGGCCTATACGCTCAGCGAAAACGAAGCCTGCAACCGCCAAAGTAATCCTGCGGAGGATCGCGCCGCGCCGTGCATGCGATTGCATCTCTCGTCCCGCTGCGCTGCTGAGGCCTCTTCTGTCAGGCGATCTAGGTCTCGCGCTTCGGGCCGAGCAGGAACACTGTCAGGGCGGCGAGGAACGTGGCAACAGCACTGTAGGCAATGGCACTGGTAATCCCGGCATTGTCCACCAATAGTCCGCCGAAAATCGCGCCGGCTGCGATTGCCACTTGGAACGCTACGACCATCAGCACACCGGCGCTTTCGGCCTGCTCGGGAGCGGCGCGCCATACCATCCACGTCTGCAATCCCACCGGCACTGCGCCGAAGGCAAAGCCCCACGCGGCAACCGCAACCGCCGAGGCCGAGGCCGATGCTCCCGCCGTCAGCAGCGAAACAGCGGCTATCGCTATGAGCAGCGGTGCAAGGGCCGCGACTGCCTTGAGACTGTACTCGGCCAGCAGCCCGCCGGCCAAATTGCCGAAGAATCCGCCGATGCCAAAAGCAAGCAACACAAGCGAGATCGTCTTGACATCCAGCGCGGGAACCTTCTCGAGGAAGGCGCGGATATAGGTGAAGCCGGCGAAGTGGCCGGAAGCGACCAGCAGGACGACCAAAAGCGCGACCTTGATCATCGGAATCTTGGCCACATCCAGCAGGCTGCGGAAGCTAGCCACTCCAACCGGAGGCAGCCTCGGAATGGTTATGAGTTGCACCAGCAGTGTAGCGGCGCCGACGACTGCGGCGATCATGAAGGCGCTTCGCCATCCCCAGATATCGCCGACATAAGCGCCGATTGGAGCTGCGCAAACGGAAGCGACGGAAACGCCGGTGAGGATGATCGATATGGCGCGCGGCAGGAGGTGGCTTGGAACGAGCCGCATCGCCAGTGCTGCCGACATGGACCAGAAGCCTCCGAGCGCTATGCCGAGCACGACGCGTGCCGTCAGGAGTGCCGCCAGCGACCACGCGCCGGCCGCCACAACGTCCGACAGGATCAGCAGCAGCGTCATCGCCCACATGACGATCCTGCGGTCCAGGCGCTTTGTGATGATGGCAACCGTCGGCGCCGAGATCGCCCCGACGATAGCGGTCGCCGTCATCGCCTGTCCAGCCGCACCCTCGGTGACACCGAGATCATGCGCGAGGGGCGTGAGGAGGCTGACAGGCAGAAACTCTGCCGTCACCAGCCCGAAGGTGCCCAAGGAAAGCGAAATGACCGCACCCCATGCGGGATCAGACGGTGGGTCGGGCTTTTCTGGGTCGTGCAGAACAGCGTCATGACGCCTGCCGCGGATCGGGTCATGAACGAAGTCTCCACTTTGGATGCACTGCAACATGAGGTTGGCTGCGTTGACCCACATTAAAGACACAAGCGCATTTCGCGGCGGCGTTGCACGGAGGAGGGGATGTTCATTGCTTCGCGATATTTTGTGACGGTGCGGCGCGCAACATCGATGCCGGTTTCCTTCAGCCGGACAGCGATGTCATCGTCGGAAAGCACGTCGCCGAGAGATTCTGCGGCAATCATCGCTTTGATCCGATGGCGGACAGCTTCGGCGGAGTGCGCATCGCCGCCTTGGCAGGACGCGATCGCGACGGTGAAAAAATACTTCAGTTCAAAGACTCCGCGCGGGGTAAGCATGTACTTGTTCGAGGTCACCCGGCTTACCGTCGACTCGTGCACGCCGATCGCGTCAGCGACGGTTCTGAGATTGAGAGGCCGCAGGTGGGCGACGCCATGTTCCAAAAAGGCATCCTGCTGGCGCACGATTTCAGTCGCAACCTTAAGAATCGTGTTGGCGCGCTGATCGAGGCTGCGTATCAGCCAGTTCGCTGTCTCCAAGCATTCGTTGAGAAATGCTTGATCTTTCGAATTTTGGACGGTGTGACGCGAGACTTCGGCATAGTAGGCTCGGTTGATCAGCACCTTGGGCAGTGTGGCCGGATCAAGTTCGATCTTCCATCCGCCTTCCGGCGAGGGCATGACCCAGACGTCTGGTATGATGGATTCCAACGGACCGGACTGGAACCGGTTTCCAGGCTTGGGATCGAGCGCAAGAATCTCATGGTACATGTCGAGAAGGTCGTCTTCATCGACACCGCAATGCTGCTTCAGTGCCTGGAAATCGCGTCGCCCAAGCATTTTAAGATTGGCAACCAAAGCTGCCATTGCCGGGTCGAACCGGTCTCGCTGGCGCAACTGGAGCTCGAGGCATTCTTCGAGAGTTCGCGCAAAAATTCCCGGTGGATCAAAGTGCTGCAAGGTTCCGAGAACCCGTTCAACGTCAGCCTCCTGGACACTCAGGCTCTCGGCAAGATCCAAAAGGTTGGTCTGAAGATAGCCAGTGTCATCCAGATCGGCGGCAAGCTGGTCAGCGATCAGCCGCTCCTTTGGTGTGAACGCGGTGAGGGCGATCTGACCAGCGACATGGTCGTGCAATGTTTCGGCGAGGGTGGCAAACTCGTCGAGGGAAGGGCCATCACCCGACGCGTTGTTGGTCTTCTTGCGGAGTGACCCGGCCCCGGTCGGTCCGTCAACGGCGTTTGCACGCGGGCCGATAGGCTGATCCGCTCCCGAAATCGAAACGTCGCCAAAAGACCCGTCATCGTTTGACGCAGATTCCAAGAGCGGGTTCTTCTCGATTTCCTGCTCCACGAACTGATGCAGTTCAGTATGCGCCAGTTGCAGCAAGCGAATCGACTCAATGAGTTGAGGCGATGTGACCATGGATTGCTTCTGGCGCTGAAGTAGGCTTGCTGAGGATTGCATGGTGAGCGCGACATCCTGTCGAGGAGCTTCTTGGGGTGGGTAATGGCACCAGGGAGGAGACGTTTTCTAGGTCATGCGGCGGCCTTCAGCGTTTCGAGAACGTTTTGCGGCGATGAGACGCCATAGGGGTCGGCCTCGCAGTTGTCGGAGAAACCTTCCTCCTCGAACCACTGCTCCACCACGCCATTGTTTATCAGGGCGGCGTAGCGCCAGGAGCGCATCCCGAAGCCGAGATTGTCCTTGGCGACCAGCATGCCCATCTTGCGTGTGAACTCGCCTGAGCCATCGGGGATGAGCTCGACCTTCTGCAAGCCCAAGGACTTCCCCCACGCATTCATGACGAAGGCATCGTTGACGGAGACGCAGTAAATCGCGGCAATTCCCTCCTTCTCAAACTCATCATAGAGGTCTTCGAAATTGGGCAGTTGGTAGGTCGAGCAGGTCGGAGTGAAGGCGCCAGGCAGCGAGAACAGGATGACGCGCTTGCCGGCAAAGTAGTCGTCAGATGTCTTTTCTTCCCAGCGATATGGATTTGGGCCCTGGACTGACTCATCGCGAACACGCGTGAGAAAGGTGACGAAGGGAACCTTCTTTTGAACGGTCATCAACTTGCTCCTCAAGAAAAAACTGGCGCGCTGGAGTCCGGCAGACGCTGGCGCAATACCGAGCAAAGGCTCGTCTGCCGGGCATGAAATGAGGCCCTCGCGGCTCGCAACCTCGGTTTTCCATCCCGATGTAGGGGAACGTCTTGGCTGCTGGTCTTCGTCACCCGAACGCCATCGATCTGAGCGAGTGGAGGCTGTCGAGCCGCTTGGGCAATCTTTCCACGGCTATGGCGCCGGAAGCGGCATCGATCACTCGCGCTCGTGCCCGGGAAAAAGTGATAGCGGGCCCGAAGTAGCCAGTATCGGAAGCGTGTGGCGGCCTCAGATGTGACTTCACGCAAGAGACCCGGGTTACTGAGCTGGTTCGGCGTATCGTCGATATTTGCCAGTGAGCCGCCGACCATGGCTTCGGGGGCTCTTTCATGGGGCTCTTGGGCACTCACATGCTGATCGCAACCGGTAAACGGCAATTGCGCGAGCGCCATGTGTTGGCATGCCGGCATCGGACCAGCCGTGCGCAAAGGGGCTACCGAGCACGGACTTCCGAAGCAGACGATGTACCGATGTTCAGCGGGAACGGGCACTGTGTCTTCAGGCCACCGTCTAGAGCTTCGTGTGTCGGGCATGGCGCAAGTCGCTTTCATCGTGATTTGATGGGCTCTAACCAGGAGCAGCAAGCGGCGTGCCATTTCAACTAGACATGCTTTTGGACCGCCCCCTTTTTCTCGGAGGCGGTGTCTTCGCCAAGATCGGGCGCGCGCTATAACCGCCTAGTCACGACACTCAACAACGGTGCTGTATGGTGCGGATGTTCGGCGCTTCCGCCCCAGCTGGGCAAAGACGAACGCAGCCGAGCCGATGCACTACCTCGCACCGGCGGGAACTGCAGCGATTGCGTAGCGTATGCCGCTAGCGTGTTCTTGCGTGCGCAGGCACGGCTATTGCGAACACACGCCTGTGGCAGCAACCATGAGCGCACGCTCTTCGGCAAGCGCCCTGGTTCCGTGAGGATCGAATTCTCCAAGCGTGTCCTGTTTGCAACCCTCTTATGTTCGAAACTGGACCAGAATGTCGCAAGCCTGACCAAAAGGTCGCCGAGGCGTACTATCCGACACTGTTCTGTCGCCTTTGTTGGTCCGCGACACCGGTCTATTTCGCCGAGCTCTTCTTTGGCCTCAGGCTAATCCACTGAAAAGCAATCACAATTTTTTTGCTTATGCTGGGTCGGCCAGATTGGCACGAGTTTTGAAGCTCCTTCGGGAGCCGCCGACCGACCTTCATTTCGTGGATGACACCGCGATCGATGAACGGAGAAAGAAAAGCAAATGTCAAATCCGCGTCAGATAGCATTCTATGGGAAGGGGCCTCGGCGAAACCGCCCCCTACCAAACAGGCTCGCCGCCCTTGTCGACCCTTGTGCGGGAAATCCTGATGGCCGGCTGCGACTCAAAGGCCCACCACTCGCCTGATCCTGAACTCGAAGGCGCAGGATAAAGTTCTGCATCTCGCCGCGCGGTATGCCTAGACAGTTACACGCGGGCTACCGCCGCGGAGGACTTCGTCTACATGCTGTCTTACGTCATTGGCTGCCCGCAGCGCCTGCCGGTCACCTCCGCCCTTCCATCGCTTAGAGAGTGAAGTGCCACCATGTCCGAACAACCCTTGCCGGCGCTGCCGATGTGGCGCGTCGATCACATCGAGCCCTCGCCCGAGATGTTAGCGCTACGCGCCAACGGTCCGATCCACCGCGTGCACTTCCCGTCCGGGCAAGAAGGCTGGTGGGTGACAGGGTACGACGAAGCCAAGGCGGTGCTGTCCGACGCGGCGTTCCGGCCCGCGGGAATGCCGCCGGAGGCATTCACGCCGGATTCGGTGATGCTCGGTTCGCCGGGGTGGCTGGTCTCGCACGAGGGGGGCGAGCACGCCCGGTTACGCACGATCGTGGCGCCGGCCTTGAGCAACCGCAGGTTGAAGCTGCTCGCGCAGCAGGTCGAGGCGTTCGCCGCGGAGTTGTTCGAGACGCTGGCGGCCCAGCCCCAGCCCGCCGACCTGCGGCGTCACCTCGCCTTTCCGCTTCCGGCCATGGTCATCTGCGCGCTGATGGGCGTGCTCTACGAGGATCACGCCTTTTTCGCCGGGCTGTCCGACGAGGTGATGACGCACCAGCACGAAAGCGGCCCGCGCAGCGCGTCGCGCCTAGCCTGGGAAGAACTGCGCGCCTACATTCGCGGCAAGATGCGGGACAAGCGCCAGCATCCGGGCGACAACCTGCTGACTGATCTGCTCGCGGCGGTCGACCAGGGCAAGGCGACCGAGGAAGAGGCGATCGGCCTGGCGGCGGGCATGCTGGTGGCGGGGCACGAGAGCACCGTCGCGCAGATCGAATTCGGCCTGCTGGCCATGTTCCGCCATCCGCAACAGCGCGAACGCTTGGTCGGCGATCCATCCCTGGTGGACAAGGCGGTGGAGGAAATCCTGCGCATGTACCCGCCGGGCGCGGGCTGGGACGGCATCATGCGCTATCCGAGGACCGACGTGAGCATCGCGGGCGTGCATATTCCTGCGGAGAGCAAGGTGCTTGTCGGTCTGCCGGCGACGTCGTTCGATCCGCGCCATTTCGACGACCCGGAAATCTTCGACATCGGACGCGAGGAAAACCCGCACCTGGCGTTCTCCTACGGGCCGCACAACTGCATCGGCGCGGCGCTGGCCAGGCTGGAACTCAAGGTAGTGTTCGGTTCGATCTTCCAGCGCTTTCCCGCGCTGCGCCTGGCGGTGGCGCCCGAAGAACTGAAGTTGCGCAAGGAGATCATCACTGGCGGGTTCGAGGAGTTCCCGGTGCTCTGGTGATGCGCGGACGCCGCCGGGAATCGCGATCTTCTCCGCAATTTACCGGCGCGCCTGGCGGGCGCCGGTCAGATCACCAGCCAACAGGTAACCAAGATGGACGTGCAAGAAACCACGGCAGTATGCCGGGACGCCTTCGCCGAACTGGCGTCGCCAGCGTGCATCCACGACCCGTATCCGTTCATGCGGTGGTTGCGCGAGCACGATCCGGTGCATCGCGCGGCGTCGGGCCTCTTTCTGTTGAGCCGCCACGCCGACATCTACTGGGCGCTCAAAGCCACGGGCGATGCGTTTCGGGGACCGGCGCCGGGCGAACTGGCGCGCTATTTCCCGCGTGCGGCGACCAGCCTGTCGCTCAGTTTGCTGGCGTCCACTTTAGCGATGAAGGAACCTCCAACGCATACGCGTCTGCGCCGGCTGATCTCGCGCGATTTCACTATGCGCCAGATCGACAACCTGCGGCCGAGCATCGCGCGCATCGTCGCAGCGCGCCTGGACGGCATGGCGCCCGCGCTGGAGCGCGGGGAGGCGGTGGACCTGCATCGCGAATTCGCGCTGGCCTTGCCCATGCTGGTTTTCGCCGAACTGTTCGGCATGCCCCAGGACGACATGTTCGGGCTCGCCGCCGGCATCGGCGCCATTCTGGAAGGCCTGAGCCCGCACGCCAGCGATCCCCAGCTCGCCGCGGCGGACGGGGCCAGCGCCAGGGTGCAGGCCTACTTCGGCGACCTCATACAGCGCAAGCGCACCGATCCCCGCCACGACATCGTGTCGATGCTGGTCGGCGCACACGACGACGACGCCGACACGCTGTCCGATGCGGAGTTGATCAGCATGCTGTGGGGCATGCTGCTGGGCGGCTTCGCCACCACTGCTGCGGCCATCGACCATGCGGTCCTGGCGATGCTGGCGTATCCCGAACAGCGGCACTGGCTGCAGGGAGACGCCGTGGGGGTGAAGGCATTCGTCGAAGAAGTCCTGCGCTGCGACGCGCCCGCCATGTTCAGCTCCATTCCGCGTATCGCCCAGCGCGACATCAAACTGGGCGGCGTGATGATCCCGAAGAACGCGGACGTGCGCGTGCTGATCGCGGCCGGCAATCGCGACCCGGACGCCTTCGCCGATCCCGACCGCTTCGATCCCGCGCGGTTCTACGGCACCAGTCCTGGCATGTCGACCGACGGGAAGGTCATGCTGAGCTTCGGCCACGGCATCCACTTCTGTCTCGGTGCGCAACTGGCCCGGGTGCAGTTGGCCGAGAGCCTGCCGCGGATCGAGGCGCGCTTCCCCACGCTCGTACTGGCCGAACAGCCGACCCGGGAGCCCTCCGCGTTCCTTAGGACGTTCCGCGCGCTGCCGGTGCGGCTGCATGCGCAGGGGGGCTGAGATGCGCGTCGTGGTCGACCAGGATCTGTGCGGAACCACCGGGCAGTGCGTGCTGACGCTGCCGGGCACCTTTCGCCAGCGCGAACCGGACGGCGTGGCGGAAGTGTGCGTGGCGACGGTCCCGCACGCGCTGCACGCTGCCGTGCGGCTCGCGGCCCGCCAGTGCCCGGTCGCCGCCATTCGGGTCATCGAAAGCGACGCTGGCGATGGCGAGCCCGCCAGCGCGGATCCGGCGCCCTCTCCGGCGAGGTCGGGCGGCATGCTGCGAAAGACCAACATGATCAGGGAGCACACGATGGGACGGTTTGAGGGCAAGGTTGCCGTGGTGACCGGCGCTGGCGCGGGCATCGGCAAGGCATGCGCCCTCGCCATCGCGCGGGAGGGGGGCCGAGTGGTGGTGGCCGACATTGATGGCTCGGCTGCCGTCGCCTGCACCGCGCGGATCGCGGCCGAAGCGGGCCACGCGCTGCCCCTAGCCATGGATATCGCCGATGCGCAGGCGGTGGCAGCGCTGTTCGAGACGGCGGAGCGGCACTTTGGTGGGGTCGACCTGCTGGTGAACAACGCGAGCGCCATGCATCTGACCCCGCGCGACCGCGCGATCCTCGACCTGGACCTGGCGGTTTGGGATGAGACGATCGCGACCAATCTGCGTGGCACGCTGCTCTGCTGCCGGCAGGCCATCCCACGGATGATCGCCCGTGGCGGTGGCGCGATCGTCAACATGTCGTCGTGCCAGGGGCTCAGCGGTGATACCGCGCAGACGTCCTACGCCGCCTCGAAGGCGGCGATGAACATGCTGTCGGCCTCGCTCGCCACCCAGTACGGTCACTCGCAGATCCGCTGCAACGCGGTTGCGCCGGGTCTTATCATGACCGAGCGTCTCCTCGCCAAGCTGGACGAGTGCATGCAACGGCATCTACGCCGGCACCAGCTCCTGCCGCGCGTCGGCCGCCCCGAGGACGTCGCCGCGCTGGTGACGTTCCTGCTCTCCGACGATGCTGCGTTCATCACCGGCCAAGTCGTGTGCATCGACGGCGGCATGCTGACGCATGTGCCGACATATGCCGATGGTGGCAACAGCCGCGCCGCGCGGCCAGCTGGCGACACCGCCGAAGCGGACGCTGCGCCAGGGAGGTGATAGACATGCTGCTCAACCCGCTCAACCGTCGGCGCCGGCTGCGATACGACATCCCGGTCATGCCCGGCGCTTTCCCCCTGGTCGGGCATCTTCCCGCCATAGTCTGCGACCTGCCGCGCCTGCTGCAGCGCGCGGAACGGACGCTGGGCAGTCACTTCTGGCTGGACTTCGGTCGTGCCGGACACCTGATGACCTGCCTGGATCCGGATGTGATCGCATTGCTCCGGCACAAGCACGTGTCCTCGGCGCTGATCGCAGAGATCGCGCCCGAAATCCTTGGCGGAACGTTGGTCACTTTGAACGGTAGCGCGCACCGGCAGGCGCGCGATGGGATCAAGGCGGCGTTCCTGCCCAGGGGGCTGACCGAGGCCGGCATTGGCGAGCTGTTCGAGCCCGTCATCCGGGCGCGGGTGCAGGCGTGGCGCCATCGCGGTGAAGTAACTATCCTGCCCGAAACCGGCGACCTGATGCTCAAGCTCACCTTTAGTCTAATGGGCATCCCCGCCCAAGACCTGCCGGAATGGCATCGCAAGTACCGGCAACTGCTGCAGTTGATCGTCGCGCCCCCGGTCGACCTGCCCGGAACGCCCTTGCGGCGCGGCCGCGCCGCCCGCGACTGGATCGACGCGCAGTCACGCCAGTTCATCCGCGACGCGCGCGCGCATGCCGCGCGCACCGGGTTGATCAACGACATGGTGAGCGCCTTCGATCGCAGCGACGATGCGCTCTCCGATGACGTCCTGGTCGCCAATATCCGCTTGCTGCTGCTTGCCGGTCACGAGACCACCGCCTCGACTATGGCCTGGATGGTGATCGAGCTGGCGCGGCAGCCCGAGCTGTGGGACGCCCTGGTCGAGGAGGCGCAACGCGTGGGCGCGGTGCCGACCCGGCACGCGGACCTGGCGCAGTATCCGGTTGCCGAGGCGCTGTTCCGCGAGACGCTGCGCATGCATCCGGCGTCCTCGCTCGTACCGCGTCGCGCGACGCAGGAATTACAACTCGGCCAGCGGCGCATTCCCGCGGGCACAAGTCTATGCATCCCGCTGCTGCATTTCTCGACCTCGGCGCTGCTGCACGAGGCGCCTGATCAGTTCCGCCTGGCGCGGTGGCTGCAACGCACGGGGCCGATCGGGCCGGTGGACATGCTGCAGTTCGGCAGCGGCCCACACGTCTGCATCGGCTACCACCTGGTATGGCTGGAACTGGTGCAGTTCAGCATCGCCTTGGCGCTGACCATGCACAAGGCCGGGGTGCGGCCGCGGTTGCTGAGCGACGCCGAAAAAGGCCGGCGCTATTACCCGACAGCACAACCCTCCATGAAAATCCGCATCGGATTCTCGTGAGCTGGCATCGCATACCCCGTGTGGCGAGGCAGCGGCGCCGGCGACGCGCGGCATTGCTGCACTCGGCGCGCGCGCTCGGTGCGACGCCGGCAACACTGCATCGGCTCGCCGCTCGCCGTGGCCGTCTGCTGTCAGGTACAAGGACATGAACGACATGCAGACCGGTTCCACGCTACACGACCACGGAACTGGCGTTTCCGCGCTCGGCGGATTGGGCGCGCAGGCGCGCGGCGCATCCGGCAGGCTGCTGCCGGAGATCTGGATGCAGGACGGCGCAAAACGGGTCGAACAGGCGCTGGCGCGTCTTCTCTGCGCCGAAGACGACGGTGAGACCGAGCTGATGGCGGCGATGCGCTACGCCACCTTGAATGGCGGGAAGCGCACCCGCGCCTTGCTCTGTATGGCTGCCGGCGCACTGGCCGACACGCCGGCGCACACGCTCGACGACGTCGGCGCCGCCATCGAGATGATGCACGCCTGTACCCTGGTCCACGACGACCTGCCCGCAATGGACGACGACGTGCTTCGCCGCGGCCTTCCGACCGTGCACGTCAAGTTCGGCGAAGCCACTGCGATCCTGGTCGGCGATGCGCTGCAGGCGCACGCCTTCCTGACCCTGGCGAGCCTGGATGCGCCGGGCGACAACCGTATCGCGCTCGTGCGCGAACTGGCGCAGGCGGTGTCCGCCGAGGGTGCCGCAGGCGGGCAGGCCATGGATCTGTCGCTGGTCGGAAAGCACGCCGAGCTGGACAGGATCGTGGCGATGCACCGGATGAAGAGCGGAGCACTAGTGCGCGCGTCCGTTCGCATGGGCGCGCTATGCGCCATCGCGGAGGATGCCGCGCACGCTGGGCTGTACGGTGCGCTCGATCGCTACACCGCCTGTTTCGGGCTGGCGTTGCAGGTGATCGACGACATTCTCGACGCGACAGCGGATACCGCGACGCTTGGCAAGACCCCCGGTAAGGACGCGGCGGCGCAGAAGCCGACTTGCGCGTCGATCATGGGGCTGCAGGCAGCGCGCCAGTTCGCGCTAGATTTGTTGCGCGACGCCGGGGAGGCCATCGTCCCGCTGGGGCCGCGTGCGGAACGGTTGGCGCAGATGCTGCAGCGGGCCAACGTGTATCTGTCCGCGCCATACGCATGAGCGCGCCCGTCCGCATGGACTCGCCCTATGCTGCTGCGACCGGTCGGCGGGCGATGCATGCTGCTCTTTGTCCGAGTCCGCGGCGCCGATCGCAGCGGTTGCCCGATCCTGGTCCTCGCCAACCGTCTGCAGAAGGAACATCCCGCGTGAACGCGCTGTCCGAACAGATCCTTTCCGAATTGCGCCACCTGCTGAGCGAGATGAGCGACGGCGGCAGCGTCGGTCCGTCCGTCTACGACACGGCGCGAGCTCTGCAGTTCCACGGCAACATCACCGGTCGGCAGGACGCATACGCGTGGCTCATCGCGCAGCAACAGGCCGATGGCGGATGGGGAAGCGCGGACTTCCCGCTGTTCCGCCATGCGCCCACGTGGGCGGCGTTGCTGGCATTGCAGCGTGCCGATCCTCTTCCCGGCGCTGCCGACGCAGTCCAGGCTGCAACCCGGTTCCTCGAGCGCCAGCCCGATCCCTACGCGCATGCGGTGCCGGAAGACGCGCCGATCGGCGCGGAGCTGATCCTGCCGCAGTTGTGCGGCGAGGCCGCATCCTTGCTGGGCGGCGTGGCGTTTCCGCGCCACCCGGCGCTGTTGCCGTTGCGGCAAGCGTGCCTGGTCAAGCTGGGGGCGGTGGCGACGTTGCCGAGCGGACATCCGTTGCTGCACTCCTGGGAAGCCTGGGGGACGTCGCCGACCACCGCATGCCCGGATGACGACGGCAGCATCGGCATCAGTCCGGCGGCCACCGCCGCGTGGCGTGCGCACGCCGTGACACAGGGGAGCACGCCGCAGGTCGGGCGCGCCGACGCGTATCTGCAGGCGGCATCGAGGGCGACGCGCAGCGGCATCGAAGGTGTCGTTCCCAACGTCTGGCCGATCAATGTGTTCGAGCCATGCTGGTCGCTGTACACCCTGCATCTGGCCGGGCTGTTCGCGCATCCCGCGCTCGCCGAGGCGGTGCGCGTGATCGTCGCGCAGCTCGACGCCCGCCTGGGCGTGCGCGGTCTGGGCCCGGCCTTGCACTTCGCGGCCGATGCGGACGACACCGCCGTTGCGTTGTGCGTCCTGCGCGTTGCAGGCCGCGACCCGGCGGTCGATGCGTTGCGCCATTTCGAAATCGGCGAGCTGTTCGTCACCTTCCCCGGCGAGCGCAATGCCTCGGTGTCGACCAACATCCATGCCCTGCATGCGTTGCGACTGTTGGGAAAGCCCGCTGCCGGCACCAGCGCCTACGTCGAGGCCAATCGCAACCCGCACGGTCTATGGGACAACGAAAAATGGCACGTTTCGTGGCTGTATCCCACCGCGCATGCGGTCGCTGCGCTCGCGCAAGGCAAGCCCCAGTGGCGCGACGAGCGCGCGCTGGCGGCGCTCATGCAGGCGCAGCGCGACGACGGCGGCTGGGGCGCCGGTCGCGCGGCCACATTCGAGGAAACCGCCTACGCGCTGTTCGCGTTGCACGTGATGGACGGGAGCGAAGAGCCGACAGGGCGCCGGCGCATCGCGCAGGCGGTGGCGCGTGCGCTGGAGTGGATGCTCGCCCGCCATGCGGCGCATGCTTTGCCGCAGACGCCGCTGTGGATCGGCAAGGAACTGTATTGCCCCACCCGGGTGGTGCGCGTGGCCGAACTTGCCGGATTGTGGCTGGCACTTCATTGGGGGCGGCGCGTCCTGGGCGAGGGAGCAGGGGCGGCGCCATGATCCAGACCGAACGCGCGCTGCAGCAGGTGCTGGAGTGGGGGCGTTCCCTGACGGGGTTCGCCGACGAGCATGCCGTGGAAGCGGTCAGGGGCGGCCAGTACATCCTGCAGCGCATCTACCCGAGCCTGCGCGACACCAGCGACCGCACCGGCCGCGATCCGCGGGACGAAACGCTGATCGTGGCGTTCTATCGCGAGCTGGCGCTGCTGTTCTGGCTCGACGATTGCAACGACCTTGGCCTGATCGCGCCGGAGCAGCTCGCCGCGGTGGAGCAGGCGCTGGGGCAGGGCGGGCCGTGCGCGCTCCCCGGATTCGAGGGCTGCGCTGTGCTGCGCGCTTCGCTGGCCGCGCTCGCCTACGATCGACGCGACTATGCTCAGCTTCTCGACGATACCCGGTGCTACTGCGCGGCGCTGCGCGCCGGACGCGCGCAGCCGGCAGGGGCGGATCGCTGGTCCTACGCCGAGTACCTGCACAACGGCATCGAGTCGATCGCCTACACGAACGTGTTCTGTTGTCTGTCGTTGCTGTGGGGGCTGAACATGGCGGCCTTGCGCGCGCGTCCGGCGTTTCGCCAGGTCCTGCGGCTCATCTCCGCGATAGGGCGCCTGCAGAACGATCTGCATGGACGCGACAAGGACAGGTCGGCCAGCGAGGCCGACAACGCGGCGATCCTGCTGCTGCAGCGCTATCCGGCTATGCCTGTGGTGGAGTTCCTCAACGACGAGCTGGCCGGCCATACGCGCATGCTGCACCGGGTGATGGCGGAAGAACGCTTTCCCGCGCCGTGGGGACCGTTGATCGAGGCCATGGCGACCATCCGCGCGCAGTACTACCAGACCTCGACCAGCCGCTACGGCAGCGACGCTGCGAGGGGAGGCCAGCGTGCGCCGGCCTGAACGCGCGGGACGCGGCGGCGGGCGTGCGCTGCCGTCGGTCCGATCCGACGCAACGCTTCGCCCGATGCGACGGATCGAGCGAGCATGAGCGACACCGCCCTGAGCCGGCGCAAAGACGACCATCTGGACATCGTGCTGGATCGACGAACGGCGCCGGCCACGGTCGCCGCCGGCTGGGAGTACATCCGTTTCGAACACTGCGCATTGCCCGAGTTGGACCTGACGCAGATCGACCTGCGCGCCTCGCTGCTGGGCAAGACCATGCGCGCGCCGCTGCTGATCAGCTCCATGACCGGCGGCATGCCACGCGCCGAGGCCATCAACCGGCATCTGAGCGAGGCAGCGCAAGCCTTGGGGATCGCCATGTGCGTCGGTTCGCAGCGCGTGAGCCTGCTATCCCGCAACTCGCAGGGACTGACGCGCGCGCTGCGCCGCCTGGCCCCGGACATTCCCTTGCTGGCCAATATCGGTGCCGCGCAACTGCGCGAGGCCGACGGCCTGGACCTGGCGCGCCGGGCGGTTGATGCGTTGGAGGCCGATGGACTCATCGTCCATCTCAATCCGCTGCAGGAAGCGGTACAGCCGGAGGGCGACCGCGACTGGCGCGGCGTCCTGGCGCAGATCGCTCGCGCCGCGCGCAGAGTGGGCGTGCCGATCGTGGCCAAGGAAGTGGGTTCGGGCCTGTCCGCCTCGGTGGCCTGTGCGCTCGTCGAGGCGGGCGTGGCGGTGATCGATGTCGCCGGCGCCGGCGGCACCAGTTGGGCCGCGGTGGAGGGCGATCGCGCCCGCGATGCCGCCGACCGTGCAGTGGCGATGGCGTTCGCCGATTGGGGAATTCCGACCCCGGCCAGCGTGCAGGCGGTACGTCGGGCGCTGCCAACGGTGAAGCTGATCGCGTCGGGCGGGATCCGCGACGGCGTTGACGTGGCCAAGGCCATCCGCCTGGGCGCGGACATCGTCGGGCAGGCGGCCGGCGTGCTGCGCGCGGCTACAGTATCCACCGAGGCGGTTGTCGCGCATTTCGAGATCGCCATCCGCCAGTTGGCCGTCGCCTGCTTCTGCACCGGCTCGGCTGATCTGGCGGCGTTGCGTCAGGCGCGCTTGTTGCATTGGGCGCATCTGCCGGCCGGTTGATGCCGCGGTCGCGTCTGTTTCGCGTTCATAGGGCCCCGTCGGGCGCATCAGTGCTGAGGTTAAACTAGCCGTTCGCTGAATGTCTTTGCGTTGGCCGTTTTCGCAGCGACGTACGCACTGCTCGGTGAAAATGCCGTGGGCGGTGGCCATGGCAGCTGTTCTCGGAGGAACGTCCGCTGTGCGGCGGTAACCTGGGAGATCCTCGAATGAAGGACTGATCTCTTTGGATATCATTATCTTCATATATGATACGCGAACAGATCATTAAATTAACTTGCTCGCCGGATGAGATACCTTTGCATATCAATGGGGGCATTGGAATGAATCGTATAGGTAATGGTGGAATCTGAATCGGAAATTCTGCGCGAAATCGGTGGGCTTTTCAGGCAGGTGAGGCAGGGCGCTGCCATGACGCAGCAGCAGGTCGCTGGTTTGGCGGGTATATCCCGTCCCCGCTATCGCGACATCGAAAAGGGGGCCGCGGCGGCGCGTGCGACGACGCTCATGAATGTCGCTCGCGCGCTCGGTCTGGAAATGATGCTGGTTCCGCAAGTCATGGTGCCGGCTGTCCAGGCTCTGTTGCGTCCGCATGATGATGACGACCTGCCCGCCTTTGTTCCTCAATCTGACGATGACGATCATGGCTCCAGTCTTTCACGCACCTAAGACGATCCCGTCGCTGGACGTGCTCTTGAACGCACTGAAGATCGGCACAATCGTTAGGACGCCGGGCGATTTCAATGCATTCAACTTCGATGAGGCCTACCGCGCGACGGGCGGCTTTCCGGTTTTCAGCCTGTCGTTCCGGGCAGCGACCGGAGGATTGCGGAAAGGACCGAAGCCTCTGGCGGGCGCCTTGCCGGCCTTTTTCGCGAACCTCCTACCGGAGGAGAAGCTACGCGAGGCGATGGAAAAGCACCACGAAGGCAATGTCCGGCCAGGCAATGATTTCGATCTCTTAGCGGCGCTGGGCGCCGATCTGCCGGGAGCCGTACGGGCGTTGCCAAGTGACGGCGCGATAGCGGTTTCGCAGGATG